>NZ_JBHVAK010000019.1:0-104678 GCF_042667085.1 Nocardia sp. NPDC057353 | reverse complement strand
ACGTCTGGGGGCCGGGTATTTGTCATAAACACACCGCCCGCGCCGGGCCGGCCCCCCCCCGCCCCGGGGCGCCCCACGGCCGTTCCCGCTGCGCGGGGATCAGCACATCATCTTGACCATCTGGAAGATGGCGGCCGCCTCCTCCGGGCTCGCGTTCTTGCCGTTCGCCGCCACCCGCTCCGCGACCGCGTCCCTGATCTCGGCCTCCGGCTCGCCCGCCCTGATGTCGGCGCAGGTCTGGTTGAGCGTGTTGCCGAGCGCGGCGTCGTCCTTGCCGCTCGCCAGCGCCGGGAAGGCGCTGCGGAAGCTGATGACGAAGGTGCCCGCCTTCACGGCGTCGACGAGCTGCGGCGCCGAGGTGGTTGCCGCGGCGGAGCTGGAGCTGGACGTCGCGGTGGCATCGTCCCCGCCGCACCCGGCGAGAACCAGGGTGAGGGCGGTGGCACAGGCCGCGACGGCGGCGTTCGTTCTGATCACGGGCGGGATGCTAGCGGCCCGGAAACGACGGCGCCCCCCGTGCGACGTGAACGGGAGGCGACGAACGGCCGTCCGGTGGCCGGATGGTGACCTTCCCGTGACTGGCGGATGCCGTGATCACCGTCATAGAGTGTTCGCCGTTGGCAAGGCCCCGCGCCGGGTGCTCGCCGGGCAGCTCAGGGCCGATTCATTTCCGATCGTGGGAAGCAGGTCTCATCTTCATGCGGGTAGTTCGTTCTCTGGTCGCCGGTGCCCTGATCGCCGGTGCCGCTTCGGTTTTCGCCGCTCTCGGGGCCGGTTCGGCCGGTGCCGTCGCGGTGACCCCGCTGCCGGGCGGGGTGCAGGTCGACCTCAGCCCGGCCGACACCGCGTTCGTGTCGCAGAACAATGTCGGTCTCGCTATCGCCGGGCTGCCGCACCCGTCGGCGGCCTCCTTCGGCACGGCGCTGGACGCCGCCGCCGACGTCTCCACCCAGGTGCCGAACGGGCGCGTCACGTTCACGGTCTACGGGCCGCTGAACGAGCTCAACGGCACCATGCTGGCGCTGCAGTAGCATCTGCCCCCGTGGGACTCCATCAGCGGATCCGCTCCGCACCGGTCGACTTCGACGCCGTACGGACCGAATTCGACCTCCCGACGGAGTACCCGGCCGCAGCGGTCACGGAGGCCCGCGACGCGATCGACGCGTTCGCGGGCCTTCGCCGTGACCGGACCGACCTCGCCTTCGTCACCATCGATCCACCCGGTGCCATGGACCTGGACCAGGCCGTGCACCTCACCCGCACCGGCACCGGCTTCACCCTGCACTACGCCATCGCCGACGTGGCCGCGGTGGTCAGGCCGGACGGCGCGCTGGCCGCGGAGACCCGCTCCCGCGGCCAGACCTACTACCTCCCCGACGGCAGCACCCCGCTGCACCCGCCGGTGCTCGCCGAGGACGCCGCCAGCCTGCTGCCCGACGTGGACCGGCCGGTCGCGCTGTGGACCGTCGAGCTGGACGAGCACGCCGCTCCGCGGAGCTACCGCGTCGAGCGCGCCCTGATCCGGTCCCGCGCCCGCCTCGACTACGCCGGGGTGCAGGCCGCCGCCGACGCCGGGACGCTGCCCGCCGCGATCGCGGCGCTCCCCGAGTTCGGCGCGCTGCGCATCGAGGCCGGGCTGGAACGCGGCGCCATCGCGCTGCGGCTGCCCGCGCAGAGCGTCGTCGCCGACGACGGCGCGGACGGGCGCTGGCGGCTCGTGCTGGAGCCGCGCACCGCCGCCGACGACTGGAACGAGCAGGTCTCGCTGCTGGTCGGGATGTGCGCGGCGCGGATCATGCTGGACGCCGCGGTACCCGCCGGGCTGCTGCGCACCATGCCCGCCCCGCCGGACTCCGCGGTCGCCGCCATGCGCCGCACCGCCGCCGCGCTCGGCGTCGCCTGGCCCGCCGAGCTGCCGGTCGGCCGCATGCTGGCCGGGCTCGACCCGAACACCCCCGCCGGGCTGGTCCTCAACTCCGAGGCGACGACGCTGCTGCGGGGCGCCGCCTACCGCCCCTTCGGCGTCGACGGCGCGCCCGTCACGCCACCGGACGACCCGGCGCACAGCGGCCTCGGCGCGCCGTACGCGCACGTCACCGCCCCGCTGCGGCGGCTCTCCGACCGCTTCACCACCGAGATCTGCCTGGCCCGCTGCGTGGACACCGAGATCCCGGCCTGGGTGCGCACCGGGATGACCGCCGCCGCCGACGCCATGAAGCGCAGCGACACCACGGCGAACCGGGTGGACCGGGCCTGCGTGGACCGCACCGAAGCGGCGCTGCTCGCGCCCCGGGTCGGCGCGGAGTTCGACGCGGTCGTCCTGCGCGAGGCCGCGGGCAACAAGCCCGCCGAGATCTTCGTCGCCGACCCGCCGGTCCTCGCCCCCTGCACCGGCGACCCCCCGGAGGGCTCCCGCATCCGCGCCCGCCTGACCCGGGCCGACCCGGCAGCGCGCAAGGTGGAGTTCGGCTACCGAGTCCCCTGATGTGTGGTCGGCCGGGCACGCGGCCGTCGTGGCCGCCGGGACGGCGATCCACCACCGAGCGGGGCACCGCCCCGCTGTGCCGCCTCTCCGACCACGTCATCACCGATATCTGCCTGGCTCGCTGCGCCGGCGCCGCTATGCCGGATCGGGCACGCGCCGGATTGACTGAATCCGCCACGCGCGCGAAGCGCGGCGATACCCTGGCGAACACGGCGCACCGGACCTGCGCCGGAGCGGTGACACCGACGCCGACCGGTCACCGGCCGTAGCAACCCTCGACCGGCCTCGGTCCTCGGCGCGCGGCGATCCGACAGCAGCCCCGCGGCGACGGGTGCGGTGTACGGCGGAGGGTGACGGCGGGCTCATGCTGTCGAGGTCCGGCGCCTAGGGGTGGGCGCCGATTCAGCAGGGGGATCGAATCATGCTCGAGGCCGATATTCAGCAGCTGCGCACGCTGGCGACCACCGTGGCCGAGGTGGGAGTCGCGATCGACCGGATCGATGTGCGCACGACCGGCACCACCATGCGCACCGCATTGCCCGGCTGCGCGATCGGGGCGGGTTGTGCGACCGCGGGTGAGTACATCGAGGGCGCGTGGCTACGGGTCGCGCGGCGGCTGGCCGAACTGTCGACCTTGCTCGTCGCGTGCGCCGACAACTCCTCGATGACCGAGGACGAGTTCACGCGGAAGCTGAGCGCGATGGCCTTCGACTCGGCGGGCGGACAGCGCTGATGCCGACGCGATCCGAACTCGACAGGTGGGATATCGACAGACTCCGCGTGTGGGCGGCCGAGATCCGAGCGGGCACCACCTCCTATCAGGACGCGCTCCGGCGCATGAGTACCCACTTCGCCGATACCCGGTGGCTCGGGAAGGCCGCGGACGCCGCGGGGGATCGCATTGCCGAGCACGTCGACGAGGGCCGGAAGCTCGGCATCGAGAACGGCGAGTTCGCGGATGCGCTGGACGCGGCCGCCGGCCGGTTGGAGAGCGAACGGAGCAACGTCCGCGCCAGGGTCGGCGACGTCGAGAGCGACTCGACCACCGCCGCGACCTTCACCGTCGGCGATACCTGGCTGGTCGACCTCGATACCCTCGAGTCGCCGATCGACGCGAAGAATCCGCGGTTCACGACTATCCCCGCTCGGCTGCGAGCACACCAGGACACGATCGACACCGCGCTGAGCGGGCTCGACACCGCGATCGACGAATTCAGCACCCTGATCGCAACGAATGCACAGGAGATTCGCGCCCGTGGCAACCAATTCGGCGCCGGGAACTCCCGGAAATCGGCGGCCTCCCCGCAGACCGCGGAGCAGGTCGCTGCCGCCAGGGCGGAGCTCGATCGCCTTGTCGCGCTGAAGTACGCGGGGACCGGCGTCGATTCGATCACGGGTGAGCCCATCGACAACGCCATCGACCGGGCGCGGAACGAATACGGCAAATGGCAGCAACTGGCGGACACCCAGATGAACCTCGACGACTACACCGAGAGTGAGAACCGATTCACCCGGGCGGGAGAGTTCATCTTCCACGAGATGAAGACGAACGTCGCCTCGGCCGAGGTGGAACGCATGTCGCAGCTGAACGACCCGAACTGGTGGGAGATCGCCTCGCCGGCCACCACCGACACAGCGGCGTCCGCACTGCAGTTCTACGACATGGTGAAGACGGGCGGGCCGTGGGACCACAAGCCGATCCTCCAGGAGAAGTTCGGTCTGGCCGCGGAGGACGACTACTACTTCAAGGATCCGTCGCAGAATCGGGCGGTTTTCTACGACATCTACTCCAATATCCACTACGGATATGTCGGCCGAGCGGCAGGATTCCCCGAGGAGAGCCTGATCGCGGCAGCCAACCTCAACGACGGCGCGACCGGCGTGAACGACGCGGGTGACGACATCACCATGCGCGTCGGCGTCCAGCTCTACGAGCGCTACGGCAGCGATCTCACGCAGATACAGCTGCACGAAGGTATCGCGCAGGCGATGAACGAGATGGAATCGGCGCTGAGCGCGGGAAAGCCGACCACGCAGCTGCGGGTGACCCAGTGACGGCGCGCGGTTCCGCCGCGCCGCGGGCGACCTGGCCATCGTTGCGGCTGTACATGCTGTACCTGATCGTCGCAGGCACCGCTGGGATCGGTACCTCGAAGCTGATCACCGATACCGTCGCGAGGTCGTGGCGGGATTGCGACGCGGCCGGTCCGGGTGATGGGTGGATCCTGCTGCTGATGTGGTTCCCGAACGCGGTCGCGGTCGGGGTGTGGTGGGTGGCGGTGCTGCTCCTCGGGCACCGGCTCGGTACCCGAGTGCCTGCGCTGATCCGGGTGCCTGCGACCCTGCTGCTGTGTCTGTCAGGGTCGCTGGCGGCGCTGTGGATCATGATGGTGTGGCTGCACGACCCGGGGGGCACGATCGTGCACCCCGTCTGCCCGCCGGGGAACACGCCGCCGTGGTGGCCGACCTGGGTGCCCCTGTAGGCGCGGCACCGCCCGTTCGATTTGGATCTCGGAGGTCGGTGCGGCCGCGTTCGACTGCACCGACCCGGCGTCCGTCTCCGGCCGTCTAGCCTGCGTGTACGGCGGGGCCGCTGCCGTTGCGGGCGGCGACGGTGACCTTCTCGCCCGCCGAGGCGGTGTTCTTCTCGGGCTCGGGGGCACGCACGTGCCCGTGCTCCTTCAGCTTCGCCAGCGCCTCCGGGTACTTGGCCACCGCCTTGCGCGCCGCCTTCTTCTCCGCCTTGGCGAGCTCGGCGTAGATCCGCCGGGAACCACCGTCGGCCTCGGCCTCGCCCGCCCGGACCAGGATCGCGGCCCGCGACTCCACCGCGTCCTGGTGGTCACCGAGCACGGTCTGCAACTTCTTGGCCCGATCCCCGGCCGCCGCGGCCTCGGGGCCGATGCTCTCGGTCGCCGCCTCGCACGAGTACCGCAGCCGCTTGGCCGCCTTGCGGATGTCGTGCAGCAGCTCGACCCGCTCGGCGCCGGAGAGCGACTCCAGCTTCTTCGCCTTCTTGGTGAGCCGCTTCCGGTCGGCGCGCAGAATCCCCTCGAAGACCTGCGGCGCGGGCAGCTGCGCGTGGGTCGGCAGCAGCGGCGGCGATTCGCGCCAGAGCGCCAGTGCGGTGTGCAGCTCGGCGTAGCGCTCGCCGTCCAGCGCCTCCAGCACGGCGGCGTGCGCGGCGGTGTACCGGTCCCGCTCGGCCCGGACCAGCCGGGTGCCGAGCGCGTCCCGGCGCACCGTGCCGCGCTTGGAGTGCGCCTCGACCAGCCCGGCGAACCGCTCGGCCCGCACCTCGGCATCGCGAGCCTCGCCGAGCACCCCGGCCAGCCACTTCAGCTCGGCGCCGAGCTCGGCGGCGGGTTCGGCTTCGAAGAGGCTCCCGTAGGAGCGGAGCACGCTGCGGAGGCGGCGGGTCGCGACCCGCATCTGGTGCACCGAGTCCGGTGCGTCCGCCCGCACCGCGGGCTCGGCGGCCAGCAGGCGGTCGGTGTCCTCGCCCAGCGCGGTGACGGCGGCGGCTCCCGCGGTGGCGGTCATGGTGATTCCTTCGCGAAACGATCGGTCGCCTCGACGAGGCGATGGGTGATTCCCGGTTCGGCGGCCGCGTGCCCCGCGTCGCCGATCATGTGCAGCTCCGAACCCGGCCAGGCCCGGTGCAGCTCCCAGGCGCTGGTCGCCGGGCACACCACGTCGTGTCTGCCCTGGACGATCACGCCCGGAACGCCCGCCAGCGCGCCGATGTCGCGCAGCAGCTGCCCCTCGTCGAGGAAACCGCCGTGGCGGAAGTAGTGGTTCTCGATCCGCGCGAACGCCAGCGCGAAGCGCGGCTCGGCGGTCTCGGCGACCCGGTCCGGCTGCGGCAGCAGCGAACTGGTCGCGCCCTCCCAGGTGGACCAGGCGACCGCGGCCCGCAGCGCCCGCTCCTCGTCCGGGGAGTGCAGCAGCCGGTGGTAGGCCTCGACCAGGTCGCCGTCGCGTTCGGATTCCGGCACGGGTGCCAGGAACCGCTCCCACTCCTCGGGGTAGAGGTACCCGGCGGAGCCGTTGTAATACCAGTCGATTTCCTTCCGGCGGAGCAGGAAGATGCCGCGCAGCACCAGCTCGGTGACGCGCTCCGGGTACCGCTGCGCGTAGGCGAGCGCCAGCGTCGAGCCCCACGACCCGCCGAAGACCTGCCAGCGCTCGATGCCGAGCCTTGTGCGCAGCGCCTCGATGTCGGCGATCAGGTGCGGCGTCGTGTTCGCCGCCAGGTCGGCGCCGTCCGCCACGTGCGGCGTCGAGCGCCCGCAGCCGCGCTGGTCGAAGAGCACGATGCGGTAGGCCGCCGGGTCGAAGAACTGCCGGTGGAACGGCGCGGTGCCGCCGCCGGGCCCGCCGTGCAGGAACACCACCGGCTTGCCCGCGGGGTTCCCGCTCACCTCCCAGTACAGCGCCTGGCCGTCGCCGACCGCGAGCATGCCGCTGTCGTGCGGGGTGATCGGCGGGTAGAGGGTGCGCATCAGAAGGCGATCCCCGCGGCCAGGTTCGGCAGCCCGAGCGCCTCGATCGCCTGCTGGTGCACGTCCGGGCAGGCACCGGTCAGCGTGCGGTCCACGACCGCCTTGTCCGCGAGCACCTGCCCGTTGATGCCGCCGTTGCGCAGCGCCCACTCGTGCACGAGGGCGTTCAGCCCGATCCGGCCCAGCGTCGGGCCCTGCACCCGGAAGTTGGAGAGCTCGGGGCGCAGCATGTTGCACAGGTCGGTGGCGGCCGCGGCGGGCACGGTGAGCGGGGCGCCCGCGCCCGGCGTGGTCGCCGGGCCGGGCGCGGTGCTGCTCGGCGCGGTGGTGGTACTGCCCGCGCTGCCGGTCGGCGTGCTCGTCGTACCGCCGCATGCGGTCAGCGCGACCGCGCCGAGCAGGGCGGCGCCGAACAGCGCGCTACGGGACATCCAACGGGGGAGCGGCATCGGAACCTCTGTGTCGTTCGGGTGATTCGGTTCCCCCGAGTCTGCCACCGGCTCCGGTCAGAAGGTGTGCTCCGGCGCCGGGAAGGTGCCGCGCCGCACCTCGTCGGCGTAGCCCGCCGCGGCGTCGCGCAGCGCGTCCCCGACCGCGCCGAAGCGCTTCACGAACTTCGCCGTCTTCCCGCTGGTGTAGCCCGCCATGTCCTGCCAGACCAGCACCTGGGCGTCGCACTCGGCCCCGGCGCCGATGCCGACGGTCGGGATGGTGAGCTTGCGCGTGACCTGGCCCGCCAGCTCGGCCGGGACCATCTCCATCACCACGGCGAAGGCGCCCGCCTCCTGGACCGCGATGGCGTCGGCGATCAGCTGCTCGGCGCCGTCGCCGCGGCCCTGCACCCGGAAGCCGCCGAGCGTGTTCACGCTCTGCGGGGTGAAGCCGATGTGGGCCATGACCGGGATCCCGGCGGCGGTGACGTGCGCGATCTGCTCGGCGACCCGCTCGCCGCCCTCCAGCTTGACCGCGTGCGCCTGCCCCTCCTTGAGGAAGCGGGTGGCGGTGGCCAGCGCCTGCTGCGCCGACGACTCGTAGCTGCCGAACGGCAGGTCGGCCACGACCAGCGCGCTCGGCGCGCCCCTGACCACGCCGCGGACCAGCGGGAGCAGCTCCTCGGCGGTGATCGGGACGGTGGTGTCGTAGCCGTAGACGACGTTCGCCGCGGAGTCGCCGACCAGCAGCACCGGGATGCCCGCCTCCTCGAACAGCCGGGCCGTCGAGTAGTCGTAGGCGGTGAGCATGGACCACTTCTCGCCCGCGGCCTTCAGCTGGGCGAGGTGCTGCACGCGGGTCTTGCGGCGGGCGGGGGCGGCCGTGGTGGCAGCGCCGTAGGCGGGGGTTTCGGCACCGGATACGGACATCGTCGTCCCTTTCGTCGATTCCTCGAGGCCCGATACGGGTCCCCGGGTGGGGTGACGGTTCCAGTGTGCCACCGCCCCCGGAGGCGGCACAGCGGCCTCCGGCGGTGCGATCGATCACAGGGCGGACCCCGGCCTGCGGCGCGCGGGACTCGCGCGGTGCCGACCCGGTCGCCTGGTTCTGCCAGGATCGTCGGCATGCGATCGGTGCGCGGATGGCGGGACAGCAGGACGGCAGGACGGCCGGTGCGCGGCGGAACGCGGGCGGGGGTGGCGCTGCTCGCGCTGACCGGGGCCGCGCTGACCGGTTGCACCATCGACCGCGACGAGCCCGCGGCGCTGCCGCCCACCCCCGCGAGGCTGGAGCGCTTCTACGACCAGCGGCCGGAGTGGGGGTCCTGCGCGGACTTCGTCGGCGAGGGCGAGCGCGTGGCGCCGAACATCGAGTGCACCAGGATCGAGGTCCCGGTCGACTACGCGCGCCCGGACGGCCCGACCGCGAAGATCGCGCTCTCCCGGATCCCCGCGAGCGGGCCGAAGATCGGCTCGCTGCTGTTCAACCCCGGCGGCCCCGGCGTCTCCGGGCTCGGCATGGCGGGCGTCGGCGCGGGCACCCCGCTGGCCGAGCGGTTCGACCGGATCGGCTTCGACCCGCGCGGGGTCGGGGCCTCGGAGCCGGTGATCGCCTGCCTGACCCCGCAGGAGGCGGACGCGGAGCGCGCCGAGCCGCCGCTGGACAACGACCCGGCGGGCATCGCCGCCGCCGAGGCGGAGAACCGGGAGTACGCCGGGCGCTGCGCCGACCGCACCGGCGCCGACTTCCTCGCGCACGTCGGCACCCGCGAGGTGGTGCAGGACATGGACGTGGCGCGCGCCGTGCTCGGCGACCCGAAGCTGAACTACCTCGGCTACTCCTACGGCACCAGGATCGGCGCGGCCTACGCCGAGAAGTTCCCGGACCGGGTGCGCGCGCTGGTGCTGGACGCCGCCGTCGACCCGGCCAGCGACCCGGTCGCCGAATCGCTGCGCCAGGCCGCGGGCTTCCAGCTCGCCTTCGACGGCTACGCCGCGAAGTGCGCCGAGGACCCCGACTGCCCGCTCGGCACCGACCGCACCGCCGCGGTGAGCCGCTTCCGCGCCCTGGTGGACCCGCTCGCCGAGCGCCCCGCCGCCACCACCGACACCCGCGGCCTCAGCTACGGCGACGCCATCACCGGCGTGCAGCAGGCGCTCTACACCGACGACCTGTGGCAGGTGCTCACCCTCGGCCTGGCCGAGCTGCGCGACGGCCGCGGCGACACCCTGCTGCAGCTCGCCGACATGTACGACGGCAGGCGCGAGGACGGCAGCTACGACAACACCCAGGACGCCTTCAACGCCATCCGCTGCGTCGACGACCCGCGGATCACCGACCCGGCGATCGCGGGCAGGCAGGACACCGACTACCGCAGGGCCGCGCCGTTCCTGGACGACGGCCGCGGCACCGGCGCCGCGCCGCTGGAGCTCTGCGCCTCCTGGCCGGTGCCGAACTCGGGCAACCCGCGCCGGATCGAGGCGCCGGGGCTGCCGAAGACCGTGGTCGTCTCCACCACCGAGGACCCGGCGACGCCGTACCAGGCCGGGGTCGAGCTGGCCGAGCAGCTGGGCGCCGCGCTCATCACCTACCGCGGCAACCGGCACACGGTGGCGCTGGTCGCCGGGGTGCAGTGCGTGGACCGGGCGGTGGTGGAGTACCTGGTGAACCTGACCGAACCGGCGCCCGGGCTCACCTGCTGAGCGGCTCACCGCGGCCGCGCGCGAGCTGTGCGCTCTGTACCGAATGAAGCCGTAGCGAAGTCGTGTCCGCATGTAACACGGATTTAACGCCGGGTGCTTACGCTCGCCACCATGGATCGCCAGAAGGAATTCGTGCTGCGGACCCTCGAGGAACGTGACATCCGCTTCGTGCGGCTCTGGTTCACCGACGTGCTCGGCTACCTGAAATCCGTGGCGATCGCCCCGGCCGAACTCGAGGGCGCCTTCGAAGAGGGTATCGGGTTCGACGGCTCGGCGATCGAGGGCTTCGCCCGGGTCTCCGAGGCCGACATGGTCGCCCGCCCCGATCCCTCCACCTTCCAGGTGCTGCCGTGGGCCTCCAGCAAGGGCCACCAGCACTCCGCGCGCATGTTCTGCGACATCACCATGCCGGACGGCTCGCCCTCCTGGGCCGACCCGAGGCACGTGCTGCGCCGCCAGCTGAACAAGGCGGGCGATGTCGGGTTCAGCTGCTACGTGCACCCGGAGATCGAGTTCTTCCTGCTGAAGAACGGCCCGGCGGACGGCAGCGACCCGATCCCGGCCGACACCGGCGGCTTCTTCGACCAGGCGGTGCACGACTCGGCGCCGAACTTCCGCAGGCACGCCATCGACGCGCTGGAGTCCATGGGCATCTCGGTGGAGTTCAGCCACCACGAGGGCGCGCCCGGCCAGCAGGAGATCGACCTGCGCTACGCCGACGCGCTCTCCATGGCCGACAACGTGATGACCTTCCGCTACCTCATCAAGGAGGTGGCGATCGACGAGGGCGTGCGCGCGACCTTCATGCCCAAGCCGTTCTCGCAGTACCCGGGCTCGGCCATGCACACCCACATGAGCCTGTTCGAGGGCGAGGCCAACGCCTTCCACGACCCGGACGACCCGCAGAACCTCTCCGCCACCGCGCGCGCCTTCATCGCGGGCATCCTGGAGCACGCGCCGGAGATCAGCGCCGTCACCAACCAGTGGGTGAACTCCTACAAGCGGCTGATCCACGGCGGCGAGGCGCCGACCGCGGCCTCCTGGGGCCGGTCCAACCGCTCCGCGCTGGTCCGGGTGCCGATGTACACGCCGAACAAGTCCTCCTCGCGCCGGGTCGAGATCCGCAGCCCCGACTCCGCCTGCAACCCGTACCTGACCTTCGCGGTGCTGCTCGCGGCCGGGCTGCGCGGCATCGAGAAGGGGTACACGCTGCCCCCGGAGGCCGAGGACGACGTCTGGTCGCTGACCCCGGCCGAGCGCCGCGCCATGGGCTTCCGCGAGCTGCCCGGCACGCTGGACGAGGCGCTGGCCGCCATGGAGAAGTCCGAGCTGGTGGCCGAGGCGCTCGGCGAGCACGTCTTCGACTTCTTCCTGCGCAACAAGCGCCGGGAGTGGGCCGACTACCGCAGCCAGGTCACGCCGTGGGAGCTGCGCGAGTACATGGGGCTGTAAGCCCTGTAGTTTTGGCGGTATGGTCCGGCCCCCGACTGCGCGTTCAGCTGTTCCCGGCGTCGGACGGCTCGGTCTGCTCGAGCCGAACGCCGCCGCCGACCTGCGCGAGCTGGGGTGGGACAACGTCGACGGCATCCCGGTGCTGTGGGCGCTCTCCCGGGCGCCCGACGCCGACCTGGCGCTGACCACCCTGATGCGGCTGCGCGAGGCGCTCGGAACCGGGTGGGCCGAGCTGGATTCCGCGCTGCGCACGGACAAGTCGCTGCGCGGCAGGCTCTTCGCGCTGCTCGGCGCCTCCAGCGCGCTCGGCGACCACCTGGTCGCCGACCCGGCCGCCTGGACCGAGCTGCGCCGCACGGAGCTGCCGACCGCCGAGCAGCTGCGCGCCGAGCTGCTCGCCGTGGTCGAGGCGGTGCCGGAGCAGGGCCCGGCCGCAGGGCCGCTGGTCTTCCGGGCCGGGCGCAGCGGGCCCGAGGTCGTTCCGCTGCTGCGCAAGCGGTACCGCGACCAGCTCATGCTGCTCGCCGCGCAGGATCTCGCCGCCACCGTGGAGAACGAGCCGGTGCTGCCCTACGCCGTGGTCGGCAGGCAGCTCGCCGACATGGCCGACGCCGCGCTCACCGCGGCGCTCGCGGTCGCGATCGCCCGGGTCTGCAAGGACCGGCCGCTCGAGGTCAGGCTGGCGGTGATCGCCATGGGCAAGACCGGGGCCCGCGAGCTCAACTACGTCAGCGACGTGGACGTGCTCTTCGTGGCCGAGCCCGCCGACGCCACCGCCACCCGGCTCGCCGCCGAGCTCATGACCGTCGGCGGCACCGCCTTCTTCGAGGTGGACGCCGCGCTGCGCCCCGAGGGCAAGGCGGGCGCGCTGGTGCGCACCCTGGACTCGCACCTCGCCTACTACCAGCGCTGGGCCCGCACCTGGGAGTTCCAGGCGCTGCTCAAGAACCGCCCCGCCACCGGCGACCTCGAGCTCGGCCTCGCCTACCGGGACGCGCTCATGCCCATGGTGTGGACCGCCTCCGAGCGCCCCGACTTCGTCGCCGACGTGCGCGCCATGCGCCGCCGGGTGGAGGACCTGGTCCCCGCCGACCTGCGCGAGCGCGAACTCAAGCTGGGCCACGGCAGCCTGCGCGACGTCGAGTTCGCGGTGCAGCTGCTGCAGCTCGTGCACGGCAGGGTGGACGAGGCGCTGCACGTGCAGAACACCACCGAGGCGCTGGCCGCGCTGGCCGACCGCGGCTACATCGGCCGCGACGACGCCGCCAACCTCACCGCCTCCTACGAGTTCCTGCGGCTGCTGGAGCACCGGCTGCAGCTGCAGCGGCTCAAGCGCACGCACACGCTGCCCGCGGCCGACGACGAGGAGGGGCTGCGCTGGCTGGCCCGCGCCGCGCACATGCGCCCGGACGGCAGGCAGGACGCGGGCGGGGTGCTGGTCAGCGAGATCCGGCGGAACACCGTCCGGGTGCGCAGGCTGCACGCCAAGCTCTTCTACCGGCCGCTGCTGGAATCGGTGGCCCGGCTGGACTCGGACGCGCTGCGGCTCAGCCCGGAGGCGGCGGTGCGCCAGCTGGCCGCGCTCGGGTACGCCGAGCCGGAGCACGCGCTCGGGCACCTGCGCGCGCTCACCGGCGGGGTCGCGCGCAAGGGCCGGATCCAGACGCTGCTGCTGCCGACGCTGCTGGAGTGGCTCGGCGACACCCCGAACCCGGACGCCGGGCTGCTCGCCTACCGCCGGGTCTCCGAGGCGCTGGACGAGCAGACCTGGTTCCTGCGCGAGCTGCGCGACGAGGGCGCGGTGGCGCAGCGGCTGATGATCGTGCTCGGCTCCTCGGCGTACCTGCCGGACCTGCTGATCAACGCACCGGAGACGATCCGGCTCTACGCCGACGGCCCGCAGGGGCCGCTGCTCTGCCGCACCCAGCCGGAGGAGGTCGCGCGCGGCATCCTCACCGCCGCCGCCCGCTACGACGACGCCAGGCGCGCCGTCGCCGCGGCCCGCTCGCTGCGCAGGCACGAGCTGGCCAGGGTGGCCTCGGCCGACCTGCTCGGGCTGCTCGACGTCCCGCAGGTGTGCCGGGCGCTCTCCTCGGTCTGGGTGGCGGTGCTGGAGGCGTCGCTGCGCGCCATCGTGCGCTCCGACGAGCGGGAGACGAGGGAGCCCGCGCCCGCCGACTTCGCGGTGATCGGCATGGGCAGGCTCGGCGGCATGGAGCTGGGGTACGGCTCCGACGCCGACGTGCTCTTCGTCTGCGACCCGCGGCCCGGCGCCGACGAGACCAAGGCCGTGAAGTGGGCCAACAGCGTCGCCGACCGGCTGCAGAAACTGCTCGGCGCGCCGAGCACCGACCCGCCGCTGCAGGTGGACGCCGGGCTGCGGCCGGAGGGGCGGAACGGGCCGCTGGTGCGCACCCTCGCCGCCTACGCCGCCTACTACCGGCAGTGGGCGCAGCCGTGGGAGATGCAGGCGCTGCTCCGCGCCCACCAGGTCGCGGGCGACCAGGAGCTCGGCGTGCGCTTCCTGCACGTCGTCGACGAGGTGCGCTACCCGAAGGGCGGGGTCTCCGCGGAGGCGGTGCGCGAGATCCGGCGGATCAAGGCCAGGGTCGACGCCGAGCGGCTGCCGCGCGGCGCCGACCCGGCCACGCACACCAAGCTGGGCCGCGGCGGGCTCGCCGACATCGAGTGGACGGTGCAGCTGCTGCAGCTGCGGCACGCGCACGAGGTGCGGGGGCTGCACAACACCTCGACGCTGCAGTCGCTGGACGTCATCGCCGAGACCGGGCTGCTCGACGCCGAGGACGTGGGGCTGCTGCGCGACGCCTGGATCACCGCGACCGCGGCCCGCAACGCGCTGGTGCTGGTGCGCGGCAAGCCCAGCGACCAGCTGCCCGGCCCGGGCCCGCTGCTCTCCGCCGTCGCCAAGGTCGCGGGCTGGCCCACCGACGACGGCGGCGAGTTCCTGGACAACTACCTGCGCGTCACCCGCAGGGCGAAGGCCGTCGTGGAGCGGGTCTTCGGCGGCTGACGGTAGGCTCGCCCGCATGGACCGCGCACCCCTCACGGGCCGCGATCCCCGGGGGGCCGAGCACAGCCGTGCCCCGGGGACGGGGCAGGACACCGATCAACCGACAGCCCGCTTCGACACTCCGCCACGGCCGGACAGCGGCGACGAGCCGACGGCCCGTACCGCAGGTCCGGCGCGGCCGGGCATGGCGGGCCCGCCCGCCTCGCCTCGCCCGCGGCGCTGGTGGCACCGGCTCAGCGCGGCGCTCGGCTGGCTTGCCGTCGCCACCGCCCTGCTCGGCATCGCCCTGCACTACGGCGTCTCGCAGCGCTTCTCGGCGGTACTGCTCGCCTCCTTCGCCCCGTACCTGATGCTCGGCGCGGTCCTCGCGCTGCTCTGCTTCGCGGTGGCGAAGAGCTACCGCTCCGGCGCGCTCGCGCTGGCCGTGCTGGCGGGCGCCTGCTGGACCCAGCTCCCGCTCTTCGTCACCGACGGCCACGCGGGCAACGGCCCGCCGCTCACCGTCCTGCAGTCCAACTTGCTCTTCGGCGAGGCCGACACCGAGGCGGTGCGCGCCCTGGTGCGCGACGAGCGGGTCGACGTGCTCACCGTCCAGGAGCTCACCGCGGAGGCGGCGACCCGGCTGGACGCCGCCGGGCTCGCGACCGACCTGCCCCACCGCTACCTGGAGGCGCGCCCCGGCGGCGGTGGCGGCGGCATCTACAGCCGCTACCCGCTCCGCGACGAGCGCCGCTTCGACGGGTTCGAGATGGCGAACCTCGGCGTCACCGTCGACCACCCCGACCTGGGCGCGATCACGGTGCTGAACTTCCACCCCATGCCGCCCCCGATCAACTTCGGCGCCTGGACCCACGAGATGGCCCGCACCCGCGAGATCCTCGCCGCCACCACCGGCCCGGTCGTGGTCGGCGCCGACTTCAACGCCACCCGCGACCACACCGCCTACCGCGCGCTGCTCGACCACCGCTTCGCCGACGCCGCCGAACTCGCGGGCGCCGGACCGCAGCTCACCTTCCCGGCGGACCGCGCCTGGGGCCCGCTGATCGGCATCGACCACGTGCTGCTCGCGGACGGCACCGCCGAATCCGTGCGCACCATCACCGTTCCCGGCTCCGACCACCGCGCCGTCCTGGCCCGGCTCCGCCTGGCAGGCTGAGCGATACGCCGCCCGCGCCGCCTGCGATTAGCATGTGAACGCTCGACGGTGCTTTCCGGGGAGGACAACCGAATGCGAACGACCATGCCGCGGCTCTGCGCGGCGCTGCTGGCGACCGGGCTGCTGCTCACCGGCTGCGCCAGCGGCTTCACCAATGACGAGCCACGCGCCGCCACCGCGGCCGAGAACCCGTGGCAGATCGCCGGTTCCACCTCGAGCACCGGGCCGAGCGGCCCGCGCGACGGCGTGCCGGACAGCACCAAGACCGCCGAGAACGGCGACGGCGGCGCCATGGACACGCTCGCGCTGAACGCGCTCGCCGACGTCGAGAGCTTCTGGCAGGCCGAGTGGCCGGAGCACTTCCAGGGCGACTTCCGCCCGGTCACGAAGATCATCTCCTGGGACGCGACCGCGCCGCGGAACGAGGCCGTCGAGTTCTGCGGCGAGGACACCTACGAGTTCGTGAACGCCGCCTACTGCGGCCGCGACCACTCGATCGGCTGGGACCGCGGGGTGCTGCTGCCCGAGCTGGTGAAGAGCTTCGACGACATGGCCGTCGTCATGGTGCTCGCGCACGAGTACGGCCACGCCGTGCAGGGGCAGGCGAAGATGTCGAACCGCGCCACCCCGACGCTGGTTCAGGAGCAGCAGGCGGACTGCCTGGCGGGCGCCTTCCTGCGCTACGTCGCCGAGGGCGACTCCGCGCACTTCACCCTGAACACCACCGACGGCCTGAACGCCGTGCTCGGCGCCACCGTCGCGGTCCGGGACCGCGACCCCAACGACCCGGACAACGTGCACGGCACCGCCTTCGAGCGGATCACCGCGGTGCAGGTCGGCTACACCGACGGCGTCGCGGGCTGCACCCGGATCGACCAGGCCGAGATCGAGGCGCGCCGCGGCAGCCTCCCGGTCACCTTCGAGTACGGCGAGGAGGAGGGGCAGCTCCCGGTCGACGAGGAGTCCCTGGTCAGCATGGCCGCCGCGCTCGACCGGATCATGCCGCTGTCGAAGGCGCCCACCTTCGACTACGACGGCGTCGGCGCCCGCTGCGCCGGGGCGACCCCCACCGAGCCGGTGGCCTACTGCCCGGACACCGACACCATCGGCACCGACATCGCCGAGCTGGCCGAGCGCGGCGGGCCGCAGCAGGGCGCGGACGCCCCGCTCTCGGCCATCGTCAGCGGTGACTACAACGCCTTCGTCGCCTTCGTCTCCCGCTACACCCTCGCGGTGCAGCGCGACCGCGGCATGGCGCTGACCGGCGCGGAGAGCGCGGGGCTGCGCACCGCCTGCCTCTCCGGCGCGGTCACCACCGCGCTCAGCGAGGAGGGCAGCGATCCCCGGCTCTCCGCGGGCGACCTGGACGAGGCGGTCTCCGGGCTGCTCGCCGACGGCTTCGTCGCGAGCGACGTGGACGGCGCGGTGGTGGCGAGCGGCTTCGCCAGGCTGGAGGCGTTCCGGCTCGGCGTGCTGGAGGGCGAGCAGGCCTGCTACACCCGGTTCGCGTAGCGGGTCAGGCCGACGGGTGCGCGGGCGCGCTGCGCGCCCGCAGCCAGCCGGTCAGGTCGGCGAAGACGGCGGCGCGCTCCGGTTCGTTGAAGACCTCGTGGTAGAGGCCGTCGTACCGGAGCACGCACTTGTCCGCCGAGGTGACGCGCTGGTCCAGCAGGTCCGCGCTGGAGGGCGCGGCGATGGTGTCGCCGGTGCCGTGCAGCACCAGCAGCGGCTGGCTGACCCGGCCGAGCCGCCCCTTGATCCGATCCGCCGTGTCCATGATCTCGACCGCGGTCCGGGCGGGCAGCTTGCCCCGGAAGACCAGCGGGTCCTCGTCGTACCGGCGCACCACCTCGGGGTCGCGGCTGATGTCGGCGGAGTCCAGCTGCAGCACGCCGAGCCCGGGCAGCGCGCGGGTGAGCAGCGGGGCGAGCAGCCGCTGCACCGGGTTGCCGAGCGGGATGTCGAGCGGCGGCGCGGAGAGCACCACCCCGGCCAGCTCCGGCGGCGTGCCCCTGGTGAGCAGGTGCAGCACCACCAGGCTGCCCATCGAGTGGCCGAGCAGGAAGCGCGGCGCCCGCGGGTGCGCCGCCGTCGCCCTGGCCAGCAACGCGGCCGCGTTGTCGGCGGCGGCGTCCATCGAGCCGATGTTCGCGGTGCCCGCCCCGGCCGAGCCGCCGTGGCCGATGTGGTCGAAGGTGTAGACGGCGAAGCCGTGGCCGGTGAGGTGCTCGGCCAGCTCGGCGTAGCGCCCGGCGTGCTCGGCGACGCCGTGCACCAGGATCACCACCCCGCGCGGCGCGCCCCCGGGCTGCCTGGTGTACCAGGCCACCCGCCCGCCGGTGCCGTCGAAGGTGCCGCTCTCCGGAAAGCCGTTCGTGGTGAAGCCGGCCATGCTGAGCTCCTCGGTTCGAAGTGCGCGGTCAGCCGGCCAGCCGGTCCAGAAGCCGCCGGTCGAATTCGATGAGGCGAGCGTAGTTGAGCCGGGAGATCCGCTCGTCGGTGCCGTGGATCCGCTCCAGGTCCGCCCGGCTCAGCACGATCGGCGCGAAGTTGCACCTGGTGCCCGCCAGGCCGTCGTAGTGCCTGGAGTCGGTGGCGCCCGGCACCAGCCCGGTGGTCACCGCGATGCCGGGCACCACCGCGCGGGCCAGCTCCGCGACCAGCTCGAAGGCGGGGCCGGGGCCGCTGGTGTCGGAGGGCTCGGAGGCGAGCCCGACCAGTTCGATGGTCAGCCCTGGGTCGCGGGCGACGGCCCGGCAGTGCTCGAGCACGCTCCGCACCGAATCCCCGGGCAGGATGCGGAAGTTCACCAGCGCCTCGGCGCGCTGCGGCAGCACATTGGCCTTCACCCCGCCGTGGAAGACGGTCGGGGCGGTCGTCGTGCGCACCAGCGCCTCGGTCTGCGGCGCGGCGGCCAGGATGCGGATCACCAGGGGCGCCGCCACCCTGGCGGCGCGCAGCAGGATCCGCCGCGCGCGCGGCATGGCGAGCCGCAGCCTGCCGACCATGTCCGCGATCACCGGGGTGAGCCGCAGCGGCATGGGGTTGTCCTGGATCCTGGCGACCGCGCGCGCGACCCGGCCGACCGCGGTCTGCTTGCCGGGCATGGAGGAGTGGCCGCCCACCTGGGTGGCCGAGATCCGCACGGTGGCGTACCCCTTCTCGCCGACCATGACGGTGGCGACCGGCGCCTCGACGCCGTCGGCCAGGTCCTCGGCGATCACGCCGCCCTCGTCCAGCAGCAGCTCGGCCCTGACGCCCGCCGCCCGCAGGTGCGCCGCCATCCGCACGGCGCCGGAGTCGCCGAAGGTCTCCTCGTCGTGGCCGAAGGCCAGGTAGATCGTGCGCCGCGGCCGCACCCCCGCGGCCAGCGCCGCCTCGGTGGCCTCCAGCAGCGCCAGCACCCGGCTCTTGTCGTCGATGGCGCCGCGGCCCCAGATGAACTCCGCGTCCACCACCCCGGCGAACGGCGGGTGCGTCCACCGGGTCTCGTCGTCCACCGGCACCACGTCCTGGTGCGCGAGCAGCAGCGCCGCCACCTGCTCCGGCTCGCTCCCCACCCAGCGGTACAGCCTGCTGTGCCCGAACCGCGTGCACTCCAGCTCCCGGTGCACCAGCGGGAAGGACTGCTCCAGGTGCGCGCCGAGCCGGTCGAACTCGCCGTCGGCGGCGTTCGTCGGCGGCTCGGTGGAGATGGTCACGCAGCGCAGCGCGGCGGCGAGGCGCTCGGCGACCGCGTCGTCGACCGGCGCGACGGCGGGGCGGGCGGCGGTCTCGGTCACGGCGCCGGGGCCGGGGCGGGGAGATTCAGCGACACACTCGCATTCTCCACCACGCCGGGCCCGAGCGTGATCACCCGCTCGGCCTTCCACTTGATCAGGTCGATTCCGGCGCCGCCGGGCAGGTCGGCGGTGCGCAGCGCGGTGAGCAGCGGCAGCTCCACCTGCGCCGCGGTGACCGTGACCGGCGCGTTCACCCCGGCATTGGCCCACACGTCGTCCACCATGTCCACGATCCGGATGCCGATCCGGTGCCCGGCCGCGATCGGCCAGTCCTGGGCGAGCATCCGGATCCGCGCGGTCTCGGCGACCGGGGCGATGCCGCGGGTGATCGCGGTGGCGCGGCCGCTCGGCTCCACGTCGTAGATCTCCACCGCGACGGTCGCGGCGGGCGGGCCGTCGAGCCGCAGCACCGCGGTCGGCAACCCCGCCAGGTGCTGGGTCGTCGGCAGCGGCTCGGAGATGGTCCAGATCTCGCGATCCGGGCCGGGCAGCAGCCCGCGGTGGGTGTAGGTGCCGGTGCGCAGCTCGACCGGGACCCGCCGCGCGTCGGCGGGCGGCCACTGCCGCTCGCCGCGCCAGGTGCCGTCCGCCGCGTTCACGGTGATCCGCGGGCCGGGCACCTCGACGTCGCGCCCCGCGACGTGCCGGTCGAAGAAGGCGCGCACCTCACTCGCGAAATCCGGGCCCGCGCACTTGTCCAGGCAATCCCGGTGCCCCCACTGCCCGAACCAGGCGCGGTGCTCGCCGGGGCCGAGTGCCTCCCAGAGATCGAATACCCGGTAGGGGCGGGTGTTGTAATCCACCAGCCCCTGGCCGAGGAAGACCGGGACGGTGCTGCCGCGCACCCGCTCGATCAGTTCCCGGTCCCGCCAGAAAGCGGTGTTCGGGTCGTGGTTCGCGGTCTCCGCGAGATAGGGGAGATAGCAGTCGAGCGGAATCTGCCCGGCATTCGCGCGGTACTCCGGCGACGAATTCCAGTGCCCGGGAATCGAGGCGAAGAGCAGGTGCTCGAAGCCGACGCCGTCGGCCGGGCGCAGCCCGGTCTCCACCACCGGTTTGCCGGAGAAGCGCCACGAGATGCCCTGCATGTACAGGTAGGCGTACGGGTCGACCACCGGGCCGAAGCTGGCCACCGCGGCCAGCCCGCGCGGCTGCTCGGCCAGCCCCATCACCCCGGCCCAGCCCTCGTAGGAGAGGCCGTACAGCCCCACCCGGCCGGTCGACCACGGCGCGTCCGCGGCCCACTCCACCGCCGTCCGCACGTCGTTCCGCTCGCCGGGCCCGCCGTAGTCCGGGCAGCCGGACGAGCCCGCGAACCCGCGCAGGTCGACGATGACGTAGGTGTACCCGGCCGCCAGCAGCGTGCTGACCGGCAGGTAGTCGGTGGCAGGGCCGCCCTGCGGGCGCGGCAGCGTGAGGTACGCGAGCTGGTTGCGGTAGGGGCTCACGGTCATGACCACCGGGGTGCGCACGTCGTCGGCGAGCCCGGCCGGGCGCAGGATGTCGACGTGCAGCCGGGTCCCGTCCGCGGCGGTCAGGTACTCCTCCCGCCACTGGAAGGCGGGCTCCGGCCCGGCCGCCGACACCGGCGCGAACAGGCCGAGCACCAGCAGCGCCCCGGCCACCGCGCGAATCACCATCCCGATCGTCACCCGAGCACTATCGACCGCCGCGCGGAATCGCGCCAGACCCAGGATCGGGGGTATCGGCGCAGCGCCGCGCCGAATCGCGCAGTGCCGGAATCGAACCGATGTCGGTCGGAAATCCGACGGGCCGGGCGGGCGCGCGGGCGTATGATCGGGCACATTCGATGGCTCGGGGGCTGACATGACCGATCCGACCGCCGGTGAGTGGGAGCAGTTCGTGCGCGCGCTGGCGCGCTGCCTCGCCGAACTTCCGTCCAGGGCGACGCTGGTGATCGCCGCCTCCGGAAATCGCTACGCGCAATTCGCGCAATTCGATATCCGCCTCTCCGCCGAATTGGCGGGCAACGATTTCCTGCTGGAGCCGATCTCGCCCGCGAACGCGCAGCGGCTGCGCGAACTCGGCTGGAGCGCCCCCGACGCGGGCCGCGACGTCGACAACTGGAACCGCACCCTGCTCTGGCCGATCTCCCGGCACACCTTCACCGAGCTCGCCAGGGGCGCCGCGATCGGGCTGCACGACGCCATGGGCGTGCGCTCGCCCGCCGACCTGCGGGCCAGCGGCTGGACCGACAACCGCGGCGCGCTCGACCTCTCGGTGCTCGGCGTCCCCGGGCGCCGCGAGCCGCCGGATCGCAGCCCGGCCCGCGGTTGAGTCCGCCGCCGTTCGGAGTGGCCCGGCTCCCGGCACGTGGGCACAGCCCGGCGCGGGGCTGAACGGCCTGGCACTATCCTGAGCACCATGGCAGCAGGGAAGGCCGCTTCCAAGGAAGCGAAGGCCGCGGCGAAGGCGGCGCGCAAGCAGCAGTCGAAGGAACGCAGGCAGCAGCTGTGGCAGGCGTTCCAGATGCAGCGCAAGGAAGACAAGCTGCTGCTGCCGCTGATGATCGGCGCGGTGCTCGGCACCACGGTGCTGTTCTTCCTGATCGGCCTGTTCTTCGGCATCCACTGGTTCCTGCTGCCGCTCGGCCTGCTGCTCGGCGTCCTGCTCGCCTTCATCATCTTCGGCCGCCGGGTGCAGCGCACCGTCTACACCCGCGCCGAGGGCCAGGCGGGCGCCGCCGCCTGGGTGCTGGACAACCTGCAGGGCAAGTGGCGGGTCTCGAACGGCGTCGCCGCCACCACCCAGCTGGACGCGGTGCACCGGGTGATCGGGCTGCCCGGCGTCATCTTCGTCGCCGAGGGCAACCCGCAGCGGGTCCGCTCTCTGCTCGCCCAGGAGAAGAAGCGCACCGCGCGGCTGATCGGCGACACCCCGATCTACGACGTCGTGATCGGCAACGACGAGGGCCAGGTGCCGCTCAAGGAGCTGCAGCGCTACCTGACCAAGCTGCCGCGCAATATCGACAGCAAGCGGATGGACAACATCGAGGGCAGGCTCTCCGCGCTCAGCTCGCGCAGCGGCCCCGCGCTGCCCAAGGGGCCGATGCCGGGCAACGCCAAGATGCGCGGCATGCAGCGCACCATCCGGCGCCGCTGATCAGCGCGAGCGCACCAGCACGGTGCCGGTGGCGCGGTCGTGCATGCCGCGGCCGTCGGCGTCGGTGAAGAGCGCCGGGATCACGAACACCAGCAGCGCCTGCCTGGCCAGCGCCCGGACGAAGCCGACCGGGATCGGGCCCTCGATCCTGGCCACCCGCAGCCGGGCGAAGTACTGGCCGGGGGTGAAGCCGAACAGCGTCACCGCGGCGATGCCGGTCACGAACCAGATCAGCAGCGGCAGGTTGGCGTTCACCCCGCGCACGATGAGCGCGGAGATGCCGACCGCGATCATCCAGTCCAGGAAGATCGCGAAGACCCGCCTGCCCATGCCCGCGATCGAGCCCGCCCCCTCCCGGGGCAGCCCGAACTGCTCGCCCCGATACTCCGACGCGGCCGGGTCCCCCGGCTCCGCCGCGGGTCCGGACAGCCAGGAACCGGTGATACGCGCCATGCCCCCAGGATAGGTCGTCGTGTTCGCCCGATTCACCCGGTGTTGCCGCACACCGGCAGTTAACCGCCGCCTCGGCGCCCGCCCTGCGTGCCGGGCCTGGGTGCTCGTGGCGCAGCACGGCATGTGAGCAAGGTCCTGGCCGGTCGGCCGAGCCCGGCTGCCGAACCTTCGCTGGGGCTGCGGCGGGGACCGTCATTCCACCTGGTCAGGGCCGTGGCTACGGCCGGGCAACCGCCGTGCGGCGCCACGCGCAAACCCGTGCCCACGTCGTGCGCGAGCCGCGCGCATGGCAGGATCGGCGGTGGTCCGGGGCGAGGCGGGCAACCTCACACCTGTCGCCCTACGTGTAACACTCGCGAAACACAGCCTTGATTGCCGGGAAACACCGCGTCCATAGCGTCTCTCGACGAACCCACGCAATCGACACGGGCTGGGAACCGATCGGTAAGGAGAACAAGTGACGTTCAGCACGGCCGACGAGGTCATCAAGTACATCGCGGAGCAGGAGGTCGAGTACGTCGACATCCGCTTCAGCGATCTGCCCGGTGTGCAGCAGCACTTCTCCATCCCGGGCAAGGCGTTCACCGCCGACCTCGTCGAGGACGGCCTGGCCTTCGACGGCTCGTCGGTCCGCGGTTTCCAGTCCATCGACGAGTCGGACATGCTGCTGCTGCCCGACTTCAGCACCGCGCAGCTGGACCCGTTCCGCGCCGCCAAGACGCTGAACATCAACTTCTTCGTGCACGACCCCTTCACCCGCGAGGCGTACTCGCGCGACCCGCGCAACATCGCCCGCAAGGCGGAGGAGTACCTGCGCAGCACCGGGATCGCCGACACCGCGTTCTTCGGCCCCGAGGCGGAGTTCTACATCTTCGACTCGATCCGCTACGACTCCGGCATCAACGGCGCCTTCTACGAGATCGAGTCGGTCTCCGGCTCCTGGAACACCGGCGCCGAGCGCGACCCGGACGGCAAGCTGAACCGGGGCTACAAGGTCCGCAACAAGGGCGGCTACTTCCCGGTGGCGCCGTACGACCACTACGTCGACCTGCGCGACAAGATCTCCACCAACCTGCAGAACGCGGGCTTCGAGCTGGAGCGCGGGCACCACGAGGTCGGCACCGCGGGCCAGGCGGAGATCAACTACCGCTTCAACACCCTGCTGCACGCCGCCGACGACCTGCAGCTCTTCAAGTACATCGTGAAGAACACCGCCTGGGCCGAGGGCAAGACGGTGACCTTCATGCCCAAGCCGCTCTTCGGCGACAACGGCTCCGGCATGCACGTGCACCAGTCGCTGTGGAAGGACGGCAAGCCGCTCTTCCACGACGAGGCGGGCTACGGCGGCCTCTCCGACCTGGCCAGGCACTACATCGGCGGCATCCTGCACCACGCCCCGTCGCTGCTGGCCTTCACCAACCCGACGGTGAACTCCTACCACCGCCTGGTCCCCGGCTACGAGGCCCCCATCAACCTGGTGTACTCGCAGCGCAACCGCTCCGCCGCGGTCCGCATCCCGGTCACCGGCAACAACCCGAAGGCCAAGCGCATCGAGTTCCGCGCGCCGGACTCCTCGGGCAACCCGTACCTCGCCTTCGCCGCCATGCTGATGGCGGGCCTGGACGGCATCAAGAAGAAGATCGAGCCGCTCGCCCCCGTCGACAAGGACCTCTACGAGCTCCCGCCGGAGGAGGCCAAGGGCATCCCGCAGGCCCCCACCAGCCTCGCCTCGGTCATCGACCGGCTCGAGCAGGACCACGAGTACCTCACCGAGGGCAACGTCTTCACCGAGGACCTGATCGAGACCTGGATCTCGCTCAAGCGCGAGGGTGAGATCGCGCCGGTCAACCTGCGGCCGCACCCGTACGAGTTCGAGCTGTACTTCGACGTGTAAGTCGTCCGCGTCACGGGTTCTCCGAGGCCCCGGCATTCCGATGGGGGATGCCGGGGCCTCGGTCCGTGTACGGGGCCCGACCGTTGATCATGACGCAGCCACAGACGCCTCGCGGGTGAGCAGTATGCATTTCGTAGGGCTGGAGCCAACGTTTTGCATACTGGTCGAGTTCTAGCGGACGGTGATGCGCGTCGGGTCGGGGAGTTCGTGGGGGCGGGTGTCGGTGTACCAGGCGTATTCGATGGCGCTGAGCAGGCCATTCTGGGCCCAGAGGAGGAGTTCGCCGATGGGGGCGGTGTTCTCGTCGGAGACGGTGGCGTCGGTGAGGATGCCGGTCAGCGCATCGGCGGCGCGGGGGGAGTCCGCGGTGACTCGTAGGTCGAGGCTGGGGGATTCCGGGCCCCAGGTGGCGACGGCGCGGGTGTGGGGGAGCTGGGCCGCGTACTCGGGGTGGGCGGACAGGAGGGTTGTGAGGACGGCGGTTTCCCGGGCGGTGAGTGCGCGCGGCGGGATCGAGGTGCTGCCCACGGGGCTCCTTCAAGTTCGTGAGTCTCACGGCGCAGAGCGGGGACGACGGGGCGGAGATCACCCGCTGGATCCTGGTCGACGGCCGGGTGATCTCGGAGCAGACCTCGAGCGGCCTGTACGCCGTCGCGAGCTGCAGCGGGGACGCGGACGGGGAGTAATCCGACCGGTCTCCGGGGGTGGCACCGGTCGGCACCGGAAACTCCTCCGGAACCCCTCCCGACCTGGTTCGATGGGCAATCGGTCCGCACTCATAGCGGGCTGACATCATCGAGCGGGAGGGTTCATGACCGATCAGTACGGGCGGCCCCAGCAGTATCCGGCGCCGCCGCCGCAGGGGCAGTACCCCGGTGGTTACGGGCCGCAGGGGTACGCGCAGCCGCCGCGGAAGAAGGCCAAGTGGCCGTGGATTCTGGGCGGGATCGCGCTGGTGATCCTGCTCGGGGTCGGCGGATGCATGGCGCTGATCGCGGGAGCCGTGAACGAGGTGGACAAGGAGGCGGCGCGCGAGGTGACCGTCACCTACGAGGTGCAGGGCAGCGGGGGCTCGACCTCGGTCACGTACTCGGGGCGGGACTTCAATATCGCGCAGGAGTCGGAGGCGGCGCTGCCGTGGAGCAAGGACGTCACCATCGACGGGCTCGGCAAGTACGTCAGCCTGACGGCGCAGAACGGCGAGGACGGTGAGGAGCTCTCCTGCCGGATCCTGGTCGACGGCCGGGTGATCTCCGAGCAGACCTCGAACGGCCCGTTCTCCATGGTCAGCTGCAGCGGGGACGCGGGCGGGGAGTGAGCGGAGCCGGCCGGTGGGACGCGCGCCCACCGGCCGGGCCAGGCGTCAGCCGCCGAAGCGGGCCAGCACCGAGCTGGCCTCCTGCGACGCGGTGCCCTCCTCGGCGAGGTGCGCCATGGCGGGGGCGATCTCGCGGCCGTGGTGCGCCATGGCCTGCGCGTAGAGCCTGCCCGCGCGGTACGAGGAGCGGACCAGCGGGCCCGCCATGACGCCGGCGAAGCCGAGCTCCTCGGCCACCCGGGAGTGCTCGACGAACTCCTCCGGCTTGACCCAGCGGTCCACCGGGTGGTGCCGGGGGGAGGGGCGCAGGTACTGGGTGATGGTGAGGATGTCGCAGCCCGCCTCGTGCAGGTCGCGCATGGCCTGGGTGACCTCCTCCGGCGTCTCGCCCATGCCGAGGATCAGGTTGGACTTGGTGACCAGCCCGGCCTCGCGGGCGGCGGTCAGCACCGACAGCGAGCGCTCGTAGCGGAAGGCGGGGCGGATGCGCTTGAAGATGCGCGGCACCGTCTCCAGGTTGTGCGCGAGCACCTCGGGGCGCGCGGAGAAGACCTCGGCCAGCTGCTCGGGCACGGCGTTGAAGTCCGGGATGAGCAGCTCGACGCCGGTGTTCGGGTTCAGCGCCTTGATGGCGCGCACCGTCTCGGCGTAGAGCCAGGCGGCGCCGTCCGCCAGGTCGTCGCGGGCGACGCCGGTGATGGTGCTGTAGCGCAGCCCCATGGCCTGCACGCTCTCCGCCACCCGGCGCGGCTCGTCGCGGTCGAGCGCGGCGGGCTTGCCGGTGTCGATCTGGCAGAAGTCGCAGCGGCGGGTGCACTGCTCGCCGCCGATGAGGAAGGTGGCCTCGCGGTCTTCCCAGCATTCGAAGATATTGGGGCAGCCCGCCTCCTCGCACACGGTGTGCAGCCCCTCGCGCTTCACCAGCCCCTTGAGCTCGGTGTACTCGGGGCCCATGGTGGCGCGGGTGCGGATCCAGTTCGGTTTGCGCTCGATCGGGGTCTCGGCATTGCGGGCCTCGATGCGGAGCAGCTTGCGCCCCCGGGGGGCGCTGGCGGCCTCGCCGGGGGTGGAGCGGGGCGCGGGAGTCTCGTGAGCGGTGGTCACTGTCTCGACCTTACGCCGTCGTCGCCGTCGGCTGCGGGCGGGCGATGGTGTGCTCGCGCACGGGCAGCTCGCCGTCGAGCGCCTGCGCGATGGCCGTGGCGACCAGCGGCTTCAGCTCGGCGACGGTGACCTCGCGGCCCAGCTCCCTGGTGAGCGTGGTGACGCCCGCGTCCCGGATCCCGCAGGGCACGATGGCCTGGAAGCCGTCGAGGGCGGGGTTGCCGTTCAGCGCGATGCCGTGCAGCGCGACGCCGCGCTGCACCCTGACCCCGATGGCGGCGATCTTGCGCTCGGCCAGCGCGCCCGCCGCGGGCAGCCAGACGCCGGAGCGGCCCTCCACCCGGCCGCACTCGATGCCGAACCCGGTGCAGACGCTGATCAGCGCCTCCTCCAGCCTGCGCACGTACTTCACCACGTCCACCGGCTCGGCGAGCCGGACGATCGGGTACCCGACCAGCTGACCCGGGCCGTGCCAGGTGATCTTGCCGCCGCGGTCGACCTGCACCACCGGGCTGCCGTCGATCGGCAGGTCCTCGGCCTCGGTGCGGCGGCCCGCGGTGTAGACGGAGGGGTGCTCGAGCAGCAGCAGCCGGTCGGCGCCGCGGCCATCGGCGCGCTCGGCGGCGATCGCGCGCTGCAGGTCCCAGGCGCGGTGGTAGTCGATCAGCCCCAGATCCTCGACCACGATCGGGGTCGAGTCGGAGCGGGCGGACGGTGTGGTGTTCACAGCGGCGACGTTACGCCCCGAGCCGCTGGTCGGGTTCGGTGACCGGCAGCGTGAGCTGCATGAGCGTGAGATCCATCCACAGGCCGAACTTTCTCCCCACCTCGGGAAGTTCGCCGACGGTGCGGAAGCCGAACTGCTCGTGCAGCGCGATGGAGCCGGTGTTGCTGGACTCGATCGCGGCGATCACGGCGTGCACCGACCCCGATTCCCTGGCCCGCTCCAGCAGCGCGGTGAGCAGCGCGCGGGCCACGCCGCGGCGCTGGAAGCGCTCGTCCACGTAGACCGAGTTCTCCACGCTGTGCAGGTAGCCGAGCTTGGGGCGCCACTGGCCGTAGCTCGCGTACCCCGCCACCTCGCCGTCGATCTCGGCCACCAGGATCGGGTGCCCGGCGGCGGCGCGGGCCGCGAACCACGCCTCCCGCTCCTCGATACCGACCTCGTCGACATCCCAGATCGCCGTCGAGGCGGCGATATTGGCATTGTGGATGACCAGAATCGCCGGTAGGTCGCTCTGCACGGCATCACGAACCTTCACGCTGTATCCATTGCGCGTGAGCGAGGGCCCTCCGTGGCTACGCTCCGTTTCCGCCTCCGGGCCTGACTCGCTCACGCGCCGTCCCCAGCCGGGTCGAAGAGATCGGTCAGCGCGGTGCCGAGGGTGGGGTGGCGGAACACGTAGTCGCTCTCCTCCAGGACGGTCGGGATGGCGCGCGGCCCGCGCAGCACCGCCTCGTCGGCGAACTCGCCGACGGCGGCGCGCAGCACGAACGAGGGCACCACCAGCGGGGTCGGCCTGCGCAGGGCGCGGCCGAGCGCGCGGGTGAACTCGGCATTGGTGACCGGGGCCGGGCCGACCGCGTTCACCGGGCCCGCCACCCTGGAGTCGGCGAGCACGTGCCGGATCGCGCCCACCTCGTCGGCGAGCGAGATCCACGGCGTGTACTGCCTGCCGTCGCCGAACCGGCCGCCGATCCCCAGCCCGAAGAGCGGGCGGAGCACGCCGAGCAGCCCGCCGGTGCGGGCCAGCACCAGGCCGCCGCGGAGCAGCACGGTCCGCACCCCGGCGTCGGCGGCGGGCGCGGTGGCGGCCTCCCAGTCCCGGCAGAGCGTGGCGAGGAAACCGCTGCCGGGCCGGGCGGTCTCGTCGATCACCCGGTCCCCGGTGGCGCCGCCGTAGACGTGCACGCCGCCCGCGTTGACCAGCACCGGAACCCCGGCCGCCGCGACCGCGCCCGCCAGCACGTCGGTGGGGGTGATCCGGCTGTCCCGCAGCTCCTGCTTGAACCGGCCGGTCCAGCGCTGGGCGTGGGTATTGCGCCCGCACAGGTTGACGGCGGCATCGGCCCCGCGCAGCGCCCGCTGGTCCAGCTCGGCGCGCGCGGGGTCCCAGGCGAACTCGTCGGGTGCGGCGGGTTGCCGCCGCACCAGGCGAGCCACCTCGTGCCCGTCCCGGCGCAGTGCCGCGACGAGCGCCGTCCCGATCAGGCCGGACGAACCGGCGACAACGACCTTCATCGAGACGGCCGCCTTCCGCTACAGCCCCAGATCGGCCTCGAACGCGGCTTCCTCCAGCCGGTGCCGGATGGTGGTGAGGAAGCGGCCCGCGTCCGCGCCGTCGATCAGGCGGTGGTCGTAGGTGAGCGGCAGGAACGCCATCGAGCGGACGCCGATGGACTCGCTGCCGCCCTCGTCGGTCACCACCACCGGGCGCTTGACGATCGCGCCGGTGCCGAGCATGGCCGCCTGCGGCGGAACCAGGATCGGGGTGTCGAACAGCGCGCCCTGGCTGCCGATGTTGGTAATGGTGAAGGTGCCGCCGGAGAGCTCGTCCGGCTTCAGCCCGCCGCTGCGCGCCCGGCCCGCGATATCCGCGATGGCCCTGGCCAGCCCGGCCAGCGAGAGGTCACTGGCATTGTGGATGATCGGCGAGAGCAGCCCCTGCTCGGTGTCGACGGCGATGCCGAGGTGCACCGAGGCGTGGTAGGTGATCTGCTTGCTGCCGTCGTCGTAGCTGGCGTTGACGTTCGGGTGCACGCCGAGCGCCTCGACCACGGCCTTGGCGAAGAACGGCAGGAAGGTGAGGTTGACGCCCTCGCGCTCCTTGAACGCCGCCTTGGCCTTAGCGCGCAGCGCCGCGATCCGGGTGACGTCGACCTCGTGCACCTGGGTGAGCTGCGCGGTGGTGCGCAGCGACTCCAGGGTCTTGGTCGCGGTGATCTGCCGGATCCGGTTCGCCTTCTGCGTGGTGCCGCGCAGGTGGGCCAGCTCCGGAGCGGGCTGCGGCTTCGCCGCGGGCGCGGCCGCGGCGGCGGGCGCCTGCTGCTGCGCGGGCGCGGCGGCGGGCTCGGGGGCCTTCTTGGCCTCGGCCGCGGCCAGCACGTCCTGCTTGCGGATGCGGCCGCCGACGCCGGAGCCGCTCAGCTCGCCGAGATCGACGCCGTTCTCCTCGGCCAGCCTGCGCACCAGCGGGGTGACGTACGGGGTGGCACCGGCGGCGGGCTCGCTCTTCGGCGCCGCGGCCTTCGCGGCCGGGGCGGGCGCGGGCTTCGAAGGCTTCTCTTCTTCCTTCGGCGCTGGGGCCTGCTCGGGCTCGGGTTCCGGCTCCGGTTCGGGCTCGGGCTCCGGCTCGGCTTCCTGCTTCGGCGCCGGGGCGGGCGCGGGCTCGGACTTCGGCGCGGGCGAGCCGCTGCCGATCACGCCGAGCTGACCGCCGACCGCGACCACGTCGTCCTCCTCCGCGGTGATCTCGAGCAGCGTGCCCGCGACCGGGGAGGGGATCTCGGTGTCGACCTTGTCGGTGGAGACCTCGAGCAGCGGCTCGTCGACGGCGACCTCGTCGCCGATGGCCTTGAGCCAGCGGGTGACGGTGCCCTCGGTGACCGACTCGCCCAGCTCCGGCATCTTCACCGGGGTGCCGTCGCCGGACCCCGACGACGCGGCGGGCGCACTCTGCTCGGGCTCGGCGGCGGGCTGCTCCTCGGCCGGGACCTCCGCGTCCGCGGGCGCCTCCTCGGCGGCCGGGGCCTCCTCGCTCGGCTGCTCCTCGGCGGCCGGGGCGGGGGCCTCGTCGCCGCCGCTCTGCTCACCGGCATCGCCGATCACGCCCAGCTCACCGCCGACCTCGACCACGTCGTCCTCCTGGGCGACGATCTTCGTCAGCACACCTGCGGCCGGAGACGGGATCTCGGTGTCGACCTTGTCGGTCGATACCTCGAGCAGGGGCTCGTCGACCTCGACCGTGTCTCCTTCCTGCTTCAGCCACCTGGTGACCGTTCCCTCGGTGACGCTCTCACCAAGAGCCGGCATCTGGACGGAGAAGGCCATGTCCGTTGACTCCTTGACTGCTCGACGGGTCTACAACAGTTCGCTGCCCGGTGGGACACCGCCGCGGGTCGCGGCGACGTCCGCGCGCGCTCGGCACCGGATATCTGTGTGGTTTCTTGTACCGCGGTCCATCCTTGCACTCGCGCGCGTGGCGTGTGGCACAGGGCGGGCAACTGCCGGGCTCGGGCAGTATGGAGATACCCGGCCGCGGCGCAGGAACCCCCGGCCGGCGGGAGACGAGGAGGTGATTCTGCGATGGGGCTGCTGGATCGCTTCCGTGGTGCCGCCGCCAGGGCCGGACGGGCGGCGCGGCCGGGCGGGGTGCGCGGCGAGGACGCCCGCTACCTGGCCGACTGGGTGCGCACGCACACCGGCGTCGAGGGCTATGTGGAGCCGAAGACCACCGTGACCGATGTCACGGTGGTGCTGATCGCCGCGGACGGGGAGTGGACCCGCCGAGTGGTCGGCGAGCGCGGGGCGCGCAGGCTCGCGGGTGACCTCGGGATCCCGGTCTACGACGTGGAGCGCACCGGCTACCCGCAGCGCATGCGCGACCACGACGAGCGCGAGCGCATCCGCCGCAAGCGCGAGCTGGAGCGCGAGCTCGACGAGCTGTGAACGGCCCGGCGGCGTACGCCGGGCCGTTCCGCGCTACTCGGTGACCGGCTCGGCCGCGATCTCCTCCAGCACCGCGATCAGCGTGCGCACCGGGACGCCGGTGCCGCCCTTGCCGATGTAGCCGAACGGGCCGCCGGAGTTGTAGGCCGGGCCCGCGATGTCGATGTGCGCCCACTGCACGCCCTCGGGCACGAACTCCTTCAGGAAGAGCCCGGCGGAGAGCATGCCGCCCCAGCGGTGCCCCGCGACGTTGGCGAGGTCGGCGACCTTGGAGTTCAGGTCGGCGCGCAGCTCGGCCGGGAGCGGCATGGCCCACCCGTGCTCGCCGACCGCGCGGGAGATCCCGGCCACCCGGTCGCGGAACTCGTCGGTGCCCATGACGCCGGGGGTGCGGGTGCCGAGCGCGACCATCTGCGCGCCGGTGAGCGTGGCGACGTCGATCAGGAACTCCGGGTCGTCCTCGCCCGCGCGGACGATGGCGTCGGCCAGGATCAGCCTGCCCTCGGCGTCGGTGTTCAGCACCTCGACGGTGGTGCCGCCGTACTGGGTGAGCACGTCGCCGGGGCGCTGCGCGGTGGAGGACGGCATGTTCTCCGCCATCGGCACCGTCGCGGTGACCGTGATCGGCAGGCTCAGCCTGGCCGCGAGCAGCGTGGTCGCGATGACCGCCGCCGCGCCCGCCATGTCGGAGGTCATGGCGTCCATGTTGGCGGCGGGCTTGATCGAGATGCCGCCGGTGTCGAAGGTGATGCCCTTGCCGATCAGCGCGACCCGGCGCGGCCCGCCCTCGTAGCGGATGCGGACCAGCCGCGGCGGCCGCGACGACCCCTTGCCGACCCCGATGATGCCGCCGTAGCCGCCCGCCGCCAGCGCCTCCTCGTCCAGCACCTCGACCGCGAGCCCCGCGCCCTCGGCGAGCAGCGCGGCGCGGTCGGCGAACTCGGCCGGGAACAGGTGGCTGGGCGGGGTGTTCACGAAATCGCGGGCGGTGGCGACCGCCTCGGCGACCAGCCGCGCGCGGAACAGCGCCTCCTCGCCGAACTCCGGCTCGGGCACCAGTAGCTCGATCCTGGCGGGCGGGCGCTCGTCCGGCTTCGGCGCGCTCTTCGCCGAGCGGTACGGCGCGAAGGTGTAGGCGCCCAGGTAGAAGCCCTCCGCGGCGGCGCCGAGGTCGAGCCCGGAGAGCGTGCTCGCGACCTGCTCGGCGCCGCTCAGCGCGCGCGCCGCCACGCCGGCCGAGCGCCGGATCTGCTCGGCGTCCAACTTCTCCGCCGAGCCGAGGCCGACGGCGAGCACGCTGGTGACGCCGTCCAGCCCGGCCGGGGCGGGCACCCGGGTGAGCTCCTCCGCCTTGCCCCTGGCGCCGACGGCGCCGAGCTGCTCGAGCAGGGCGCCGCGCAGGTCGGCGCCGAGCACGTCGGTGAACAGGTCATCGGGCACGATCGCCGGGCCGTTCTCGGACGAGGTGACACCGATGACGAGCACGTCGGTGTCGGGGCCGAGTGTGGTGGTACGAGCCAGTTCCGGGCCGAGCGGGCGGTCAGCAGCAGCGGTCATCAGCACAGGCTACTGCGTATCCGTATCACGATCGCTCCTCGGCGCATCCAGTGCTATGCCGCTGCTGTGTATTGCCGCATTTGGAGAACCGTAGGCTGTTCCGCTCTGAACGCGGTGCAACGTCCTACCCGCTGTGTAGCCTAACGACCATGCTCACCAGGCTGGAGATTCGCGGGTTCAAGAACCTCCTAGACGTTCAGGTCGACTTCGGCCCATTCACCTGTATCGCGGGAGCGAACGGGATGGGCAAGTCAAACGTATTCGATGCGATCGAGTTCTTGTCGTACCTGGCTACCGATCCCTTGATGGAGGCATCGCAACGGGTTCGAGGCGCATCAGGGATGAGGGGCGGTGATCCGCGGGATCTCTTCTGGGACGGCTACCGGGACCATCAACGCAAGATGTCCTTTGCGGTCGAGATGATAGTTCCCGCTGAGGTCGAGGACGACCTTGGAGCTCCGGCCAAGCCAACTACGACATTCTTGAGGTACGAACTCGATCTCGGCTTCTCTGACCCGGTAGGGGAGAGCAGCATGGGGCGGCTCACTCTAGAGCGCGAGGAGTTGCGTCATATAACGAGGGGTGACGCGCCTCGTCATCTGAAGTTTCCCCATAATGTAAAGAATTTCAGGAACACGATTGTTGCTGGACAGAGGCGTGGTGGAGCATTCCTGTCGACACATGAGCGGGAAAACGGGACAGTAATCAACGTGCACGGCGACGGCGGTAGCTTCGGAAAGCCTCAGCCGAGGGCTGCAGCGCGTGCTGGCAGGACTGTTCTAAGTACAGTGACGACAAATGACTATCCCACGATTTTGGCTGCGCGCCGAGAGATGCAGAGCTGGCATCGATTGGCTCTGGAGCCTTCGGCTCTAAGGGCTCCGGATGGCTTCGTCGACCCGCGTTCGATGGAAACCAACGGCCGCCATCTCGCTTCGACGCTCTATCGGATCGCGAATGACACCTCGTATGCAAGTGGCGACGTTGATGCAGAGGCCGTGTATGCGCAAGTATCGGACCGTTTGTCAGACCTCTCTGGTGTTAGTGTCGAATCGATAGTCGTCGAGCCGGATCAAGTCAGGGAAGTGTTCACGCTCTTCCTTACCGAGAGAAGTGGACTGCAGCTTCCGGCGCGTGCACTCTCGGAAGGGACCCTTCGATTCCTCGCTCTTTGTGTGCTGCTTGAAGACCCTAGTTTTACCGGTCTTATTTGTATGGAGGAGCCTGAGAATGGTATTCATCCTGCGAACCTTCCGGCCATGGTTCAGTTGGTTCGAGACCTTGCTGTGGATCCCACCCAGGCTCCTGGCGCGGAGAATCCCTTCCGTCAAGTGATCATCAATACACACGCTCCCGGCGTAGTTCAACTCTGTGATCCGGCGGATCTGCTTCTCGCTGAAACCCGTCCTCAGCGGGCTCAGGATGGCTCCGTTACCACCGCGCTCGCACTGCTTCCGTACTACAAATCTTGGCGAGCGGCCCGGGGGGCACGTTCATTCTCCGAGGGAGACGTCGTGGCATATCTTGCCGCTCCTGCAGGTGCCCAACTCCGGCTGCCGCTGGAGATGATCGGGTGAAGCCCCTGACCTTATCCGGGCTGTACGTGTGTGAGGGTACTTCGGACTTGCCGTTGGCGGATATTATCGAAACTTTGTTTTTGGAGAAGGGAGTCGAAATCCGGCTGACCAAGCCCGACTTCCGAATACTCGCTGGTGTCCCGAAAGATGTGGAGTCCAGAATTACTGCCGGTTTGGCACTTCTTGGATTCGACCCGGACATCATTGTCGTGCATCGGGATGCAGATGGGGATGGATGGGAGCGCCGGAAGAAGGAAATTCGGACTGCGGTTAATCATGCTGCTCCTCAGATTCCTTGTGTGGTTTCCGTTATTCCTGTCCGGATGACCGAAGCGTGGTTGCTACTCGACGAAACGGCGATCAGGAGGGTGGCTGGAAAACCCTCCGGAAAGGCATCCCTAAATCTCCCTGGACCAAAAAAGATCGAATCTGAGCCCGACCCTAAGCAATTATTGAAGATGTGCTTACTTGAGGCCTCGGAATGCACGGGGCGGCGCCGTGAGAGGGTTGCCAAACGATTCAACGAGCATAGGCGTCAACTTCTCGAGCGCGTAGGCGGATCCGAAGGAGTGAAGACTCTTCCGAGTTGGCAGCGGCTCCTCGACGAGGTGGACGCAGTTATCGCTGGGCTTGAGGACTGATCGTCGGCTTGTCCGGCTGAGGCAGCGTCGACTCCGCGAACGGCCGCTAAGCTGCCTCGGGTGACCGACACCGAGCTGCTCCGAGGGCCCATCGACGCCGTGCACGCCGAGCTGGGGGCCACCTTCGCGCCGTTCGGCGGGTGGCGGATGCCGGTCTCCTACGCGGGCACGGTGCGCGAGCACACCGCGGTGCGCGAGACGGTCGGGCTCTTCGACGTGAGCCACCTCGGCAAGGCGACGGTGCGCGGCCCCGGCGCGGCGGAGTTCGTGAACGGCGCCTTCACCAACGACCTGGACCGGATCCGGCCGGGTCGGGCGCAGTACACGCTCTGCTGCACCGACGACGGCGGCGTTGTCGACGACCTGATCGCCTACTTCGTCGGCCCGGACGAGATCTTCCTGGTCCCCAATGCCGCCAATACCGCCGAGGTGGTGTCCCGGCTGCGCACGGCGGGCACCGGCGGCGTCACGGTGACGGACGACCACCGGGCCTACGCGGTCTTCGCCGTGCAGGGCCCGCGCTCGCCCGCGGTGCTCGAAAGCCTCGGCCTGCCCGCCGATCTCGGCTACATGGCCTTCGCCGACGCCGAGTGGCAGGGCCGCGCGGTCCGGGTCTGCCGCACCGGCTACACCGGCGAGCACGGCTACGAGCTGCTGCCCCGCTGGGACGATGCCGAGCCGGTGTTCCGCGCGCTGCTGGACGCGGTGCGCGCCGCGGGCGGGCAGCCCGCCGGGCTCGGCGCCCGCGACACCCTGCGCACCGAGATGGGGTATCCGCTGCACGGCCACGAACTCGGGATCGACATCAGCCCGCTGCAGGCGCGCTGCGGCTGGGCGGTGGGCTGGGCCAAGCCGCGGTTCTGGGGCAAGGCCGCGCTGGAGCGGGAGAAGTCGGCGGGCCCCGCCCGCACCCTGCTCGGGCTGCGCGCCATCGACCGCGGTGTGCTGCGCCGCGGGCAGCGGGTGCTGCGCGACGACGAGGTGGTCGGCGAGACCACCTCGGGCACCTTCTCGCCGACCCTGCAGGGCGGGATCGCGCTCGCGCTGCTCGACACCGCCGCCGGGCTGGAGCCGGGCGCCGAGGTCACCGCCGACGTCCGCGGCAGGCGGCTGCGCTGCGCGGTGGTGCGGCCCCCGTTCGTGGACGCGCGCCCCGCCTGAACAGGGCGCACCGATAGGATCGCCGGTATGACCGCTGCTGCACAGTTCGCCCGTATTCCGCACCCCGCCCGCACCCCGGGTGAGCGAGTACAGGAGATTCTGGCGGCGCCCGGCTTCGGCCGGTACTTCACCGACCACATGGTCTCCATCGACTATCGGGACGGTGGCTGGACCGATGCCAGGGTCGAACCGTACGCGCCGCTGCAGATGGACCCGGCCACCATGGTCTTCCACTACGGCCAGGCCATCTTCGAGGGGCTCAAGGCGTATCGGCAGTCGGACGGCAGCATCGCCTGCTTCCGGATCGACGCCAACGCCGCGCGCTTCCGGCGCTCGGCGCGCAGGCTCGCCATGGCCGAGCTCCCGGACGAGCTCTTCATCGAGTCGGTGCGCGCGCTGCTCGAGGTCGACAGCGACTGGGTGCCCGCCGCGGGCGGCGAGGACGCGCTCTACCTGCGGCCCTTCATGTTCGCGACGGAGGCGGGGCTCGGCGTCAAGCCCGCCTCCGGCTACAAGTACCTGCTGCTCGCCTCGCCCGCGGGCGCCTACTTCCCGCGCGGTGTGAAGCCGGTGAAGGTGTGGCTCTCCACCGAGTACGTGCGGGCGGCGCCGGGCGGCACCGGCGAGGCCAAGGTGGCGGGCAACTACGCCTCCTCGCTGCTGGCCCAGGCCGAGGCCACCGAGAAGGGCTGCGACCAGGTGGTCTGGCTGGACGCCTGCGAGCGCGCCTACGTCGAGGAGATGGGCACGAACAACCTGTTCTTCGTCTTCGGCTCCGGCTCGGAGGCCACCCTGGTGACGCCGGAGCTCTCCGGCTCGCTGCTGCCAGGCATCACCCGCGATTCGCTCCTCACGCTGGCGGCGGACGCCGGGTACCGGGTGGAGGAGCGCAAGGTCTCGGTGCGCGAGTGGCTGGAGGGGGCGGCCTCCGGCGAGATCACCGAGGTGTTCGGCTGCGGCACCGCGGCGGTCATCACCCCGGTCGGCTGGGTGCGTTCGCCCGAAGGCGAAGTCGCGATCGGCGGCGGCGAGCCGGGCGAGGTCACCCTGGCGTTGCGCGACACCCTGACCGGGATCCAGCGCGGCACCTTCGCCGACACCCACGACTGGCTCTTCCGCTTCTGAGCGCGGGCGCGCAGCCCTGCCGTCCGGAACGTCCTGCGGGGCTGCTGCGCGTGTGCTGGGCTCAGCCCGGCATCAGCATGTGCCATTCGTCGAGCGTCTGCGGGCGCAGCACGTAGTTCTTGTCGCGCACCGTGCCGAGCGGGGCGCTCGGTTCCTGCGAGTACCAGTGCCCCGGATACACCACCGGGTCGCCGCGCAGCCCGGCGAGATACCGCAGGCTGCGGAACATGGCGTCGGAATCGCCGCCGGGGAAATCGGTGCGGCCGCAGCCGTCGACGAACAGCGTGTCCCCCGCGACGAGCCGGTTCTCGAAGAGGAAGCACTGGCTGCCCGGGGTGTGTCCGGGCGTGTGTAACAATTCGATCTCGAAAGTCCCGACGCTGAGCTTGTCGCCGTGGTCGTGGCCGGTGAGTTCGCTTTCCGCGATGCCGGTGACATTCGCTACCCAGCTCAGCTCGTTGGCGTTCACGTGCACCGGCACGCTGGTCTTCTCCAGCAGTTCGCGCACGCCGCGCAGGGTGAAGCCGAGCATGGTGCCGCCCACGTGGTCCGGGTGGTGGTGGGTGGCGAGCACGCCGGTCAGGCGCAGGCCGTCGGCTTCCGCGAGGTCGACGAGATCGCCCGCGGCATAGGCGGGGTCGACGACGACGCACTCCCCGGTCTCCCGGTCGCCGATCAGGTACGCGAAATTCCGCATCTGCGTCGCGATCGGATCGCCGACGGCGAAATCCCGGCCGGACAGCAGCTGGCGGAAGTACAGGCGCTCGGAAGACATGGCGTCCACCTTATTGTGCGACCCAGACGATGCGTGCGAGTCGGCCGGAAAATGTCCACTGGCCCAGACTGTGGTGGTCGCCACGTTTGATCGGCGGCACTTCGGAATTGGCAGTTCGGATTGCCGAATGGTGGCTTGTCCGTGACCGGAAACAAACAGTTGTGCGTGCTCTGCAGTAGCTGGATTGCGCTGTTCGTGCGGTCAATCGCTGAATTCGCGGCCGGGTATCGGGCTCTCCGCCCGCTCAGCCGAGGGTGAGGAGGACGGCGGCCGTTGCCGTCGCCGTCTCCACCGCCGCGCCGAGGACGTCGCCGGAGAGACCCTCGAAACGGCGGACGCAATGCTGCGTCAGCAGTGCGGCCGCGATGAGCGCGGCGGCGACCGCGAGCGGGCCGTGCCAGGGTGCGGTGCCGGGCAGCAGGGCCGCGGCGGCGAGTGTCGCGGCGCTCCAGAGCGCGGCCGTCGCCGGGCGCTGGGTGGCGGCGACCAGTGCGCCGAAGCCGGTGTCCGGCGCGGCGGGGGCGCGGACGCAGGCGAGGACCGCGGCGACCCGGCCGGTGACCACCGCGAGCGCGACGCCCGCCCAGAGCCCGGCCTCCGCGAGCGCCGCGAAGGCGGCGGCCTGGGTCAGGACGGCCAGCAGCAGCGCCGCGGTGCCGAACGGCCCGATGCCGCCGTCCTTCATGATGCGCCGCGCCCGTTCGGGCGGGCCGTAGCAGCCGAGGCCGTCCGCGGTGTCGGCGAGGCCGTCCAGGTGCATGCCGCGGGTGGCGACGGCGAGCGCGCCCACCGCGAGCAGCCCCGCGAGCAGCGCGCCCGCGCCCGCTGCGGTGAGCGCCCAGAGCACCGCCGTCGCGAGCGCCCCGAGCAGCAGCCCCGCGATCGGCGCCGCCGCGATCGCGCGCCCCGCGACCCCCCGGTCCACCTCGTCCGGCCCGCGCACCGGCAGCACGGTGAGCCAGGAGAGCGCGAGCCGCAACCCCGTACTCACCGGCGCGCGCGAAGGCGGGGATGGACTTCGCCACTACCGCGGGAGAGCTCTCGCCGGTTGCGGTCCCCGTCATCGGCCGCGCCGCGGCCGCTCATCGCGACGCGGGGCCGCGCGCGGCCGAGGACGAGGGCCGCATCGGGGCCGCCCACCGCGGCGCGGGGCCCGTGGCTCACTTGCGCAGGTTCGGCAGGGGGGCGGCGGCTTCGGCCGGGGTGCTGACGCCCGCGTCGCCGAAGGTCGCCATCTCGCCGAGCGCGGCGACGGCGGCGCGCAGCAGGGGGAGCGCGGCGAGCGCGCCGGAGGCCTCGCCGAGCCGCATGTCCAGGTCGAGCAGCGGCTCCAGGTGCAGGTGCCGCAGCGCCAGCCGGTGCGCGGGCTCGCTGGAGCGGTGCCCCGCCACCCACCAGGCCTTGGCGCCGTCGGCCAGATCCTCGGCGACCAGCGCGGCGGCGGTCACCACCATGCCGTCCAGGATCACCGGGGTGCGCCTGGCCGCGGCGCAGGCCAGGAAACCGGTGATCGCGGCGATGTCGGCGCCCGCGCCGACCCGGAGCAGCGCCACCGGCTGCCGCTTGGCGACCGGCCGGATCCGGCGCATGGTGTCGCGCACGGCGGCCAGCTTGCGGCTCCAGCCCGCGTCGTCGACCCCGGTGCCGCGGCCGATGGCGGCCACCGGCTCGGCGCCGGTGAGCGTGGCGATCAGCGCGGTGGCCGGGGTGGTGTTGCCGATCCCCATGTCGCCCGCGATCAGCAGGTCGGCGCCCGCGTCGATCTCCTCGTCGGCGATGGCGCGGCCCGCGTCGAGCGCGGCCTGCACCTCGTCCTCGCTGAGCGCGTCCTCGCGGTCCACCGAGCCGCTGCCGCGGCGCACCTTGTGCGCGGAGATCGACGGGTCGGTGTCGGCGTCGACGGCGATGTCCACCACCCGGACGGTCGCGCCCGCGACGGCGGCCAGCGCGTTCACCGCGGCGCCGCCGCCGAGGATAGTGGCGACCATCTGCGCGGTCACCTCGCTCGGGTAGGCCGAGACGCCGTGCCGGGCGACCCCGTGGTCCCCGGCGAAGACCACCACCCGCGCCCGCTCGAACTGCGCGGGCGGGCAGGCGCTCTGGCAGGCCGCGACCCAGTTCCCCAGCTCCTCGAGCCTGCCGAGCGCGCCCGCAGGCTTGGTGAGCTGCGCCTGGCGCGCCACGGCGGCCGCGCGCACGAGGGCGTCGGGAGCGGAGACCGGTTCGAATCCGTGTGTCACTGTCAGCCTTTCCGCGTGCTTCCGGCGCGCGACCGGTGGCCGCGCGCTGCCGCTCCATAGTGTCCGATGCGGCCCGGCCTACTTCACCCGCATCGGTATCCCGGCCACCACCAGCACCACCTCGTCGCAGACCCGGGCCAGGCGCTGGTTCAGCGCGCCGATCTCGTCCCGGAAGAGCCTGCCGGAGCGGGTCGCCGGGATCACACCGAGCCCGACCTCCGGGCTGACCAGCACCAGCCGGTGCCGGTAGCGCTCGACCGCCGCGACGAGGGCGTCCGCCTCGGGGGCGACGGTCCCGCGCGGCGCCTCCCAGGCGTCGAGCGCGTCGATCCGGGCGGTGAGCCAGGTGCCGATGTCGTCCACCAGGGTCGCCGACCCGGCGCCGTCGGCGGGCGCGGCCAGGATCGCGGCCGGGTCGGCGCTCTCCAGCACCTCCCACGCCGCGGGTCTGCGGGCCCGGTGCGCGGCGATCCGCTCGGCGAAGTCGCGGTCGGCGGGGTCGGGGACGGCGGTGGCGAGGTAGCGGACGGGGCCGTGCGCGCCCGCCAGCTCCTCGGCGTGCGCGGACTTGCCGGAGCGCGCGCCGCCCAGCACCAGCGTGCGGAGCCCGGCGGGGGAGTCGGCCATGCCGCGCAGGCTACCGGGGCTCGCCGCCGAACCGGCGCCGGTACTCGGTGGGCGCGATCCCGACCTGGCGCTGGAAGTGGTGCCGCAGCAGCGCGGCCGAGCCGAACCCGGCCAGCCCGGCGATCCGCTCCAGCCCGTCGTCGGAGTCCTCCAGCAGGTGCTTGGCGTAGAGCACGCGCTGGGTGGTGAGCCACTTCACCGGGGTGGTCCCGGTCTCGGCGGCGAAGCGCCGCGCGAAGGTCCTGGTCGACATGCGCGCGCGGGCGGCCAGCTCCTCGACGGTGTGCTGCCGCTCCAGGTTCTCGCTCATCCAGGTCAGGGTGGTGCCGAGGCTGTCCGAGGTGCACTCGGCGATCGGGCGCTCGATGAACTGCCGCTGCCCGCCGTCGCGCTGCGGCGGCACCACCATGCGCCGGGCGATGCCGTTCGCGGCGGCGCTGCCGATCTCCCGGCGCACCAGGTGCAGGCAGGCGTCGATGCCCGCCGCGGTGCCCGCACTGGTGATCAGCGTGCCCTCGTCGACGAAGAGCACGTCCGGGTCGACGGTCGCGGCGGGGTAGCGCGCGGCGAGATCGTCGACGTAGCGCCAGTGCGTGGTGCACTTGCGGCCGTCGAGCAGCCCGGCCTCGCCCGCCAGGAAGGCGCCGGAGCAGACGGTGAGCACGGTGGCGCCGGCGTCGGCGGCGCCGCGCACCGCGTCGACCAGCCGCCGGTCGAGCCCGTCGTCCAGTGCGCTGACCGGGAAGGCGGGCACCGCGACCAGGTCGGCGTCGGCCAGCTCGTCCAGCCCGTAGTCCGGGGTCACGGTGACGCCGGGCGTCGAGGAGCGCAGCGGCCGCCCCGGCTCCGCGCCGCAGACCCGGAAGTCGAAGCCGGGCAGCCCCTGCTCGGTGCGGTCCAGCCCGAAGACCTCGCAGACCACGCCGAACTCGAACATGGCCATCGTCTCCGCGAGCACGACGGCGACCTTCTGCAGCATGGGATCAGGGTAACTGGCCGAATCTTTGCGAACAATGTCAGAGCTGCCACTTTCGGCGGGATATCAACGAGCGAAAAATTACTGCCATGATTGGTTTCCTGCTCGCCCTCGCCGTCGTCCTGCTGCTCGGAGCGCTCATCGCCGCCGGCCCCGCCCGGGCCGGCTCCGGTGGCATCCAGGACCGGGACGCCGAACGGTTCCGCGCCGACCTCGCGGCGCTCGCCACCCGGGTGGGTCACCACCGGTGACCCGCCCCCGACAGCGGAACGGCCCGCCGGTGGTACCGGCGGGCCGTTCTCGTGAGCGCTGGGTCAGACCGGGTCGCCCGGGGTGAGCCGCGGCTTCGGCGCGCGCATCTTGCGGATCTGCGAGGCGCGCACGAAGGCGTACCAGCCGAGCTTGAAGCCGGTGTCGGTGGTGTCCGGGTAGCGCTCGCGGACCCGGTTGTTGACGATCCGGCCGAGGAAGACGCCCTCGATGATCATGAACGCCATCATCACCAGCATGGCCAGCGTGACGATGGTCTGCAGCCCCGGCGCGGCGAACATGGAGAGGATCAGCACCAGCGCCATCGGCATGAAGAGCCCGACCAGGTTGCGCCTGGCGTCCACGATGTCGCGCACGTGCGCGCGCACCGGGCCGCGGTCGCGGGGGAGCAGGTACTTGTCCTCGCCCGCCAGCATGCGCTCGCGGCGGTCCTGGGCGGCGGCGCGGCGCTCGGCGGCGGCCACCTTGCGCTCGGCCTTGCTGCCGCGGGTCGCCCGGCGGCGGGCCCGTGCCTCCTTGGAGGTCATCGGCGCGGGGGCGACCGGGCCGCGCTTGCGGGCCTCGGCATCCCGGCGCCGCGGGGTGGGGCGGCCCTTGCCCGCGGTGGCGGTGGCTTGGACGGCTTCTTCGGTGCTCGCGTCCGCCGTGGTGACGGCGGTCGCGTCGGTGGTATCGGACTCGCCGCGACGGAACAACTTCACGCGACCAGGCTATTCGATGGCGCCGACCACGTGATACTCCGGTCCCGGGCAGCGCGCGGGCGGGTGCGGGTGGCAAGATGGAATAGCGGCCCGACGAGTGGCGTTGAACCTGCCCGACCGGCACGATTCGGCGTGCATCGCTCGCGGGCGACCACAGCTGTCCCTAGGAGAGTCCATGACTGTGCAGAACGAGACCGCAACCGCCACCCACGGCGTGAAGCTGACCGACGCTGCCGCCGCCAAGGCGAAGGCGCTGCTGGACCAGGAGGGCCGCGACGATCTGGCGCTGCGGATCGCGGTGCAGCCGGGTGGCTGCGCGGGCCTGCGTTACCAGCTGTTCTTCGACGACCGCAACCTGGACGGCGACCTGACCGTCGAGTTCGGCGGCGTCAACCTCGCGGTGGACCGGATGAGCGCGCCGTACGTCGAGGGCGCCTCGATCGATTTCGTGGACACCATCGAGAAGCAGGGCTTCACCATCGACAACCCGAACGCCACCGGCTCCTGCGCCTGCGGCGACTCCTTCAACTGACGATCGATTGATACGGTGTGGGCCGGGACGTGACGTCCCGGCCCAACGCCGTCGCGTCCCGCTCACGCAGGCCGCCTACCGTCGAAGGACTCCGCCTCGTGACCATCGCTGTCTCCGCGTCCATCGCGACCGACCACCTCATGCGTTTCCCCGGGCGGTTCGCCGACGCGCTCCTCGCCGATCAGCTCGAGCACGTCTCCCTGAGCTTCCTCGTGGACGACCTGCAGATCCGGCGCGGCGGGGTCGCGGGCAACATCGCCTACGCCATCGGGCAGCTCGGTGGCAGCCCGCTGCTGGTCGGCGCGGTCGGCGCCGACTTCGGCGAGTCCTACCGCGGCAAGCTGGAGGCGAGCGGCGTCGACTGCTCCGCGGTCCGGGTCTCCGAGTCCGCGCACACCGCCCGCTTCGTCTGCACCACCGACGACGACATGGCGCAGATCGCCTCCTTCTACCCCGGCGCCATGAGCGAGTCCCGCGACATCGGGATCGGCGAGCTGGCCGAGAACCACGAGTTCGACCTGGTGCTCGTCGGCGCCAACGACCCGGAGGCGATGCTCAGGCACACCGCCGAGTGCCGCGAACTGGGGATTCGCTTCGCCGCCGACCCTTCGCAGCAGCTCGCGCGGCTCGACGGGGACCAGGCGGTGCAGTTGATCGACGGCGCCGACTATCTCTTCACCAACCGGTACGAGTGGGCGCTGCTGCTGCAGAAGACCGGGCTCACCGAGGACGAGGTCGCCGCGCGGGTCGGCATCCGGGTCACCACGCTCGGCGGTGATGGTGTCCTCGTCGTCGACCGGGACGGGACCTCCGTCGAGGTCGGGGTCGTCCCCGAGAACACCAAGGTCGAGCCGACCGGCGTCGGCGACGCGTTCCGCGCCGGGTTCCTCACCGGGCACACCGCCGGACTCAGCCTCGAGCGCTCCGCCCAGCTCGGCTCGCTGGTCGCGGTCCTGGTGCTGGAGACCATGGGGACCCAGGAGTGGGCCCTGGACAAGGTGGACGCGGTCGAGCGGCTCACCAAGGCGTACGGCCCCGAGGCCGCCGCCGACATCGAGCGCGTGCTCTGAGACCCGCCGCCCGCCACTTCGCCCATGTTACTAACGTGAATGTTAGTAACATGGGCGTTAGTAATTGAGGGCCGGTGGAGGTGGCATGGCGGAGTTCGTCGGCAGGCGGCGTGAGCTGAGGCTGCTCGACCGTGAGCTGGCCAAGGTGGTCGCCGGGGTCGGCGGTTCGCGGCCGGGGCGTTGTGTGCTGCTCAGAGGTCGCCGCCGAGTCGGTAAATCGCGGCTGGTGGAAATTTTCGCGGAACGGGCTGAGGTGCCCTTCCTCTTCTATGCGGCTACCGGGGCCTCGCCGGAAGTGGATCTCGCGCGGCTCGGTCGCGACGCGCAGGCGTCCTCCCTGCCATCGGCCGACCTGCTGGCGGCGGCTCGCCCGTCGAGCTGGGACGCCGCCTTCGACATCCTCGGCGCCACCCTGCCATCGGACCGGGCGAGCGTGGTGATCATGGACGAGGTGCCCTACCTGATGGACTCGGAGGGGAACTTCGAGGGCATGCTGCAGCGGGCGTGGGATCGGGTGCTGGAGACGAAACCGGTGCTGCTGATCCTCATCGGGTCCGACCTGTCGATGATGGAGGCACTGAACAGCTATGGCCGCCCGTTCCACCAGCGCGGCCGCGAGATGGTGCTCGGCCCGCTCGATCCGGCCGAGGTCGGCGAGATGCTCGACCTCGAGCCCGCGGCGGCCTTCGACGCCGCACTGATCACCGGGGGATTGCCGCTCGTCTGCGCGGAGTGGCCCCGTGGCGCGGGCATGTGGGAGTTCTTGGCAGATGCGCTCGACGACCCGGTGTCGGCGCTGCTGGTCTCGGCCGAGCGCTCGCTGGCAGCGGAGTTTCCGCAGCAGGCGCAGGCCAGGGCCGTGCTGTCCGCGATCGGCAGCGGTGAACGGACGTTCTCGAATATCGCCCGCGCCGCAGGCGGAATCAGCGCGGCCTCGCTGCAGCGTTCGCTGGCGGTCCTCACGGACAAGCGGGTGATCGCGGCGGAGCTGCCGGTGGCGCCGTGGCCATCGAAGGATCGCCGCTACCGCGTTGCCGATCCCTACCTGCGGTTCTGGCTGAAGCTACTCGGGCCTGCGATGCCGGAGATCGAACGCGGCCGCGGTGACCTGACGCTGGCGCGGATCCGGGAGAACTGGACGAGCTGGCGCGGCCGGGCGATCGAACCGCTGGTGCGCGAAGCGCTCGCGCGGCTGCTGCCCGACGCGAACCTCCCCGCCGCGCCCGCCATCGGCGGCTACTGGACCCGCACCAACGATGTGGAGATCGATATCGTCGGTGCCGACCGGCAGCCCGTCGCCAAGGAACTGCTGTTCGTGGGCTCGGTCAAGTGGCTGGAGAACTCGCCGTTCGACCGGCACGATCTCGCCGCGCTGCACCGGCACCGGGCCGCACTCACCGCCGAACCGGTGCCGGTGCTCGCCGTCTCGCGCAGCGAATTCGACTGCCGGGGGCTCGACGCGACCTACGGGCCCGCCGAGCTCCTCGCGGCGTGGTCGACCTGACCGCGGGTCAGAGCGAGACCGGGTAGGTCGGCTCCTGGATCTCGGGCTTGATCCGCTGCTCCACGAACACCCCGTGCCACACCATGAAAACGAGCAGCGTCCACAGTCGACGGCTGTGGTCGGAGCGCCCCTCGCGGTGCTCGGCGAGCATGCGGGAAACCGCGGACTTGTCCAGCAGGTGATCGGTCTGCGAGTCGGCGATCTGCGCCCGCGCCCAGTCGTGCAGCTCGGTCCCGCGCAGCCAGTGCCGCAGCGGAACGGGGAAGCCGAGCTTGGCCCGGTGCAGGACGTGCGGGGGAACGATCCCCTCGAGCGCCTGCCGGAGCGCGTACTTGGTGGTGTCCGGGCTGATCTTCTGCTCGTAGGGCAGCCCCTCGGCGGCCTTCAGCACCTCGGTGTCGAGGAAGGGAACCCGCAGCTCGAGCGAGTTCGCCATGGTCATCTTGTCCGCCTTGACCAGGATGTCGCCGCGCAGCCAGGTGAAGAGGTCGAGGTGCTGCATGCGGGTGACCGGGTCCCAGCCGCGGGAGCGGTCGTAGATGGGGGCGGTCACGTCCCGATGCGTCCACTCCGGCCGGAACTCGCGCAGCACCGAGCGCAGCTGCGCGTCGCTGAAGCTGCGGGCATTGCCGTAGTACCGCTCCTCCAGGGTGAGCGAGCCGCGGTGCAGCAGGCTCTTGCCGCGGGTGCCGTCCGGGATGCGCTCGGAGAGCTTCCCGGCGAGCCTGCGCAGCCCGCGCGGCAGCCGCTCGAACGGCTTCAGCGAGAGCGGCTCGCGGTAGATGGTGTACCCGCCGAAGAGCTCGTCCGCGCCCTCGCCGGAGAGCACCACCTTGACGTGCTTGCGCGCCTCCTTGGCGACGAAGTACAGCGGCACCAGCGCCGGGTCGGCCACCGGGTCGTCCAGGTACCAGACGATCTCCGGGATGGCGGCGGCGAACTCGGCGGGCGAGACCACCTTGACGACGTGCCGCGCGCCGATCGCCGCCGCGCTCTCCGCGGCCACGTCGACCTCGGAGTACCCCTCGCGCTCGAACCCGGTGGTGAAGGTGATCAGCTTCGGGTTGTGCCGCATGGCCAGCGCGGCCACCGCGGTGGAGTCGATGCCGCCGGAGAGGAACGACCCGACGGTCACGTCGGCGCGCATGTGCTTGGCGACCGAGTCCTCCAGCGCGGCCGCGATCTCCCGGTACCGGTCCTGCGGATCGCCGGTGAACGGCCGCACCGGGAAGCGCGGCTCGAAGTAGCGGGTGATCGCCGGGGCGGCGCCGGGGCGGACGGTGGCGTAGCTGCCGGACTCCAGCCGCCGGATGTCGGCGTGCAGCGTCTCCGGCTCCGGCACGTACTGCAGCACGGTGTAGTGCTCCAGCGCGCGCGGGTCCAGCCTGTCGGTGAGCCCGAGCGCGGGCAGCAGCTCCAGCAGGCTCTTCTTCTCGCTGCCGAAGGCGGTGCCGCCGGGGCCGGTGGCCAGGAAGAGCGGCTTGATGCCGAACGGGTCGCGGGCCAGGAAGAGCTCGCCGGTCTCGGTGTCCCAGATCGCGAAGGCGAACATGCCGCGCAGCCTGCGCACCGCCTCCGGGCCCCAGTAGTGGAAGGCCGCGGCGATGGCCTCGCTGTCGCCCTCGGTGCGGAACATCGGCTCGTCGCCGAACTCGGCGGCGTGCGCGGCGGCCAGCTCCGCACGCAGCTCGAGGTAGTTGTAGATCTCGCCGTTGAAGGTCAGCGCGTACCGCTCGCGGTTCCCGGCCGGACCCCAGCGCAGCGGCTGGTGCGAGTGCTCGATATCGATGATCGACAGCCGGTTGAAGCCGAAGATGACGTGGTCGTCGTGCCAGGTGCCGCGCTCGTCGGGACCGCGGTGGCGCACGCAGTGCAGCGCGTCGTACACCCGCTCGACGGTGTCCGGTGCCGCCACGTCGGAAGTCAGAAAGCCGAGCAGTCCACACACGGTGTCGGCACCCTCGATTCGGTCGGCCGGGGCTGGTGCCCGGGGAAGTCGAAATGTTCTGCCCGAGTATGCCGCACCCGCGGGGGCCGCGCGGTGCGCGGACCGGCCCCGGGGGAACCTCCCGGTCACGCGTGTCGAAGCCGACCCGGCGGCGACCGGGACGCCGGTTTGGTCTACGCTGCGTAGTACTCAGGGCATTTTCAGGTGCCCTGAACCAGTCGGGATGTGTGGCGACCAGGAAGGCGTGAGCGTGGCGCACAAGGCGAGCGAAGAGATCGGGGCGCGACCCGCAGGGGGTCGGCGGAGCCGCGTCCTTCGCCGGGCCGGGCTGGTGGTGTCCCTCGGGATGACCGCCCTGCTCGTCTCCGGCTGCTCGATCGACAATGTTTGGCTGCGCTTCGGCTGGCCGTCGGGGATCACCCCGCAGGCCGAGCGGATGCGCGAGCTGTGGACCTGGTCGGTCGTCGCCGCGCTGGCGATGGGCGTGCTGGTCTGGGGCCTGACCTTCTGGACCGTCGTGTTCCACCGGAAGAAGCCGGACTCCCCGGAGTTCCCCAGGCAGACCGGGTACAACGTGCCGCTGGAGCTCACCTACACGGCGATCCCGTTCGTCATCATCGCGGTGCTCTTCTACTTCACCGTCGTGGTGCAGAACTACGTGCACGAGCGGGTGGACAACCCGGACGTCACGGTCGACGTGACCGCCTTCCAGTGGAACTGGAAGTTCGGCTACCGCGAGGTCGACTTCAAGGACGGCTTCCGCTACGACGGCGTCGACACCGTGCGCGAGGGCATCGCGCAGGAGCAGTTGGCGGAGTACGCGGAGCGGGTCGACGAGGAGCACGGCCACCCGCAGCCCGGCCCGGTGCACGGCAAGCCGGAGAACGACATCCTCTCCTACCTGCACTACAACAAGGTCGAGACGATCGGCTCCAGCGAAGAGGTGCCGGTCCTGGTGCTGCCGACCGGCAAGGTGATCGAGTTCCAGCTCGCCGCCGCCGACGTCATCCACGCCTTCTGGGTGCCGGAGTTCCTGTTCAAGCGGGACGTCATGCCGAACCCCAAGGAGAACCACTCCGACAACGTCTTCCAGATCACCGAGATCGAGCGCGAGGGCGCCTTCGTCGGCCGCTGCGCGGAGATGTGCGGCACCTTCCACTCCATGATGAACTTCGAGGTCCGCGCGGTCTCGCCGGAGAAGTTCACCCGGTACCTCGAGGCGCGGCAGCAGGGCAGGACCAACGCCGAGGCGCTCGAGTCCATCGGCGAGTCGCCGGTGGCCACCTCCACCAGGCCGTTCGACACCGACCGCACGACGAAGACCGCGGTTGCGGCCGAGAGCAAGTGAGGGTTGATCTGACATGAGGATCGAAGCGCGCATCTTCGAACTGCTCACGGTGTTCTTCTTCATCGTGGCGGTCGTCTACGGCTTCTTCACCGCCCAGTCCCGCACCGGGATCGAGTGGGCCGGGCTCACCGGCATCGTGCTGACCGGCGGCCTCTCCCTGATCATCGGCACCTACTTCCGCTTCGTGGCGCGCAGGCTCGACCTGCGCCCGGAGGACTACGAGGACGCCGAGATCGTGGACGGCGCGGGCGACCTGGGCTTCTTCTCCCCGCACAGCCACTGGCCGATCCTGCTCGCGGGCGCGGGCTCGGTGACCGCGCTCGGGCTGGCCTTCTTCCAGTTCTGGCTGATCGGCACCGGCGTCGTCCTGGTCCTGATCGCCGCCGCCGGGCTGGTCTTCGAGTACCACGTGGGCCCCGAGAAGCACTGACCCGAAACCCGAGAGCGCCCCGCCGGAATTCCGGCGGGGCGCTCTCGCGCGTTCCGGGGGGAACTACTGCGCGGACTCGTAGCGCAGCGCGTTCTCCGAGCGGCAGATCTCATCGATCTCGGCCACCAGGGCGCGCAGCTGCTCGGAGGGGAGCGCGGAGGGCCGCAGCCGGGCCGTGAAGGCGATCATCCCGTGGTCGGTGCCGGGGAGGTCCCGGCGCGCCGTTTCGGCCCGCAGGTAGGCCGAGCGGACCCCGTACGTCATGGCGGAGATGACGGTGAAGCAGCCGGTCTCCTCGCGCAGCCCGGCGAACAGGTCGTGCAGCCGGTAGAAGACCGAGGCGTAGTTGGCCAGCGGGGCGAAGACGCCGACCCGGTAGGCGGGGCCGCGCTCGGCGGAGCTGATCACGGTGTCGGCCAGGTACTCGGCATCGCGCAGGGTGAGCACCTTGGGCGCGAACATGAGCGCGCCCGCGGCGGCGTTGCGCACCGGGGCACCCGCCTTGCCGCTCGCCGCCGAGGCGATGGCGCCGAGCGACTTGCGGGTGCGGCTGCCGAGGTCGCGGCGGGCGCGCAGGGAGCGGGTCGGGGTGGTGTGGTGCAGGCTGGACCACTGGCCGAAGCGCACGGTGCCGAGCTGCACGTGCCCGGTGCCGACCGGGCGGGAGACCTTGAGCCGCGCGGTGTCCACCCAGCGGCCGACCTGCAGCACCGACTCGCCGGGGCTGCTGATCTCCGCGTGCGCGTGCTCGACGAAGGAGTCGAAGTCGAGGAAGCGGTCGGCGTCGGTGGTGAGCCAGGTGTGGTCCTTGTCCACCTCGACCACGTCCAGGGTGAGCGCGGTGATGATGCCCGCCCGGCCGCCGCCGCCGAGGATCCGGCGGAAACGCTCGGTGTGGTGGCCGCGGCCGCAGGTGCCGATCCGGCCGTCCGGGTCCACGTACTCCAGGTCGGTGACCTGGTCGATGAACATGCCGTGCCGGTGCGAGGCGGTGCTCACGCCGCCCACCGAGGCGAAGCCACCCGCGGTGATGTCGCGGTGGTCGCCGACGATCGGCAGCCCGAGCCCGTGCGCGCCGAGCCTGCGGTCGATGTCGGAGAGCTTGGCGCCCGCCTGCACCCGCACGGTCCGCCGGGCCAGGTTGATGTCGAGCACCGCGTTCATCCGCCGCATGGAGACGACGGCGCGCTGATCCGGCAGCTCCAGCCCGTCCTCGACCGGCTCCCCGCCGTGCACCTCGAGCCGCGCCGCGCGGCCTCGTGAATCCCGCACGGTGCGAACCACATCGGCGGTATCGCGGGGCAGATATTCTTCGGTGGCGGCGGCGAAGTGCGACGTGCTCATGGCACGAAAGTCAACCACAGCGCGGCCGCTCGCGCGCCCCCTACCGCCTGCTCCGCAGCCCTTTCCCGCCGACCGGAATGCCGGATTCCGCTCAGCTGAGGGCGATCACGATCCAGAGCGCGGCGAGCAGGATGAGGTAGCCGGTGAGGGCGAGCGCGCCGACGGCGAGGAAGGCGGGGGCGATCCGGTTGCCCGAGGCCAGCGCGGGCTCGCCGCGGAGCACGGTGAGCAGGGGGATCTGGTAGCGCCCCGACTCGCCGAAGTCCGGGAAGAGCAGCGCCGCCACCAGGACGCAGACGTCGGCGGCGATGAGCACCGGGTGCGCGAGTATCGGGGCGTGCTGGCCCGCCAGCGCCAGCGGGCCGAAGAGGAGCACCAGCGGCACCCCGTAGGTCGTCACCGTCGCGTCGTGCAGCCGGCCACCGGCCAGCAATCGAGCCGCGACCGCCACCGCGACGACGGCGATCTGCAACCAGCCGAAATCCATACCGCATTCCCTGTTCCGTGATCCGCGCGACATGATGTCACATGTCCGCGAGCCGTGCGGAACCGGTGGCGGCTCGGGTCTGCCGGGGGCGGTTGATCTTTCGCGCCGGCGAGATTCGGCGCCGCGCGCCGCCGGGCGGGGTCAGTGCCCCGCGAGCCGCCCGATCCGGTGCCCGACCTCGCCGACCCAGTCGACGTGCGGCAGGTTCGCGTACTCCACCCAGAGGTTGTCGTAGGCGTCGCGGCCCTCGCTGAAGAGCCCGCCGCGCTTGTCCGCCTCGAAGACCACGCTCATGCCGTGCTCGGCGGGGACGAAGCTCACCTCGAGCTGATTCAACCGGGGGAACCGGTGCGAGGGGCCGAACTCGATCTCCTGGAAGAACGGCAGCTGCTGCGGGGTGTTGTGCAACCGGCCGTGCTCGACGTCGGCGCTGCGCAGCGGGAAACCCCAGCGCCGCACCGCGTCCAGCAGGACGTGCTGGGCGGGCAGCGCGCCGACGCCGACCGGGTCGCTGTCGGTGGCGTCCACCGCGCCGCTCACCGCGAGCACGGTGCGCAGCGCGACCACGGTGCCGGGCAGCACCTGGCCGTCGAAGAAGGTGATCGGGGTCTCCAGGTGCGCCCGCGCGCCGAAGCGGAACTCGTGGAAGGCGCCGGGGGCCAGGTCGAAGCCGCCGAAGACCTCGTGCGCGCCGAAGCCGGTGTCCCGGTGCGTCTCGCCGTCCTCGTACTCGTGCTCGACCCGGGTGACCAGCTCGATCGCGATCCGGTCGATCCGCTGCGGCACCTGGCCGCCGCGCACCCGGACGACGCCCTCCAGCACGCCGCCGGGTTGCACGCCGGGGGTGAACAGCTCGGTCTCGACCTCGGCGCCGCCCACTCCGACGGCCGCAAGCAACTTCTTGAACATGCCGCACAGTCTGCTCGGTGCGGCTCGAGAATGCCTTACGAAGCGCTTACGACCCGCGCCTGCGGGCTCTTCAGCCCGCGGCGGTGTCCGGGATGCGCGCGGCCTCGGCGGCCGGGGCGACGGGGCGGGAGCCGTTCGGCACGCCCTTCTTCAGGCTCGCGGCGTAGACGTCGACGTACTCCTGGCCGCTGAGCCGCATGAGCTCGTACATGACCTCGTCGGTGACGGCGCGCTCGACGAAGCGGTTGCCGGACATCCCCTCGTAGCGCGAGAAGTCGATCGGCGCACCGAACTTGACCGTCACCCGGTGCCGCCGCCAGCGGAACCGGCCCTGCGGGCTGATCTTGTCGGTGCCGATCACCGCGACCGGGATCACCGGGACGCCGGTCTCCAGCGCGAGCCTGGCCATGCCGGTCTTGCCCTTGTAGAGCCTGCCGTCGGGGGAGCGGGTGCCCTCCGGGTAGAGCCCGACCAGCCTGCCCTCGTCGAGCAGCTTGCGGGCGGCGTTCAGCGCGTCCTCGGCGGCGTCGGCGCCGCTGCGGTCGATCGGGTATTGGCCGGTGCCGCTGAAGAACATCTTCTTCAGCCTGCCCTTGACGCCGGGGGTGGTGAAGTACTCCGCCTTGGCCAGGTAGTTGATCCGGCGCGGGCTGAGCAGCGGGGCGAAGATCCAGTCCGCGATGGAGAGGTGGTTGCCCGCCATGATGACCGGCCCGTCGGCCGGGATGTGCTCGATGCCCTCGACCTTCGGGCGGTTGTACACGTGCAGGAACGGCCCCAGCAGCACGAATTTCAGCAGCCAGTAGAACATGGCATCCTTCCCCCGGACCGGGTGATGACGAGCGGGACCGACACGACGACTCTGCTTGTCGACTCTACCGCCGGGTACAGATCACATCCAATCCGAGCGGTGCGTTTCACCACACAGCAACATCGCCGTCACCCACGCGCGGTGACCAGTGCCGCGCGCGCCAGTTCGGCGGCGCCGATCATGCCCGCCGCCTCGCCGAGCTGGGTGGTGCGGATGCGGGCCAGCGGCCGGTGCCCGGCCCCGGTGACCGAGCGGGCGTAGTGCTCCCTGGCCTCGTCGAGGAAGAGCGGGGCCGAGGTGCTGACGCCGCCCGCGATCACCACCAGGTCGGGGTCGAAGATGTCGCTGACGAAGGCGAGGCCGAGCCCGAGCCAGCGGGCGAAGTCGGCGAGGACGAGGACCGCGAGCGGGTCGCCGTCCTGCGCCGCCGCGGCCACCCGGCGACCGGTGAGCGAACCCGGGTCGCGGATGACATCGCGGGCGAGCACGGTCGAGGTGACCGGGTCGGTGGCGAGCAGCTCGATCGCGGTGTCGGCCAGCGCCGTTCCGCTGCAGTACCGCTCCCAGCAGCCGCGCTTGCCGCACGGGCAGGGGCGGCCGTCCGGCACCACCTGCAGGTGGCCGAGCTCGGGGGCGATGCCGTGCGTGCCGCGGTACAGCTCGCCGTCGACCAGCAGCGCGGCGCCGATGCCGGTGCCGATCGCGATCAGCACCGCGTTGTGCCCGCCCGCGGCCGCGCCGAAGCGGTACTCGGCCCAGGCGGCGGCGTTGGCGTCGTGCTCGAGCACCACCGGGAGGTCGAGCTTGGCGGTGAGGTTGCGCGCGACCGGGGCGTCCTTCCACGGCAGGTGCGGGGCGAAGCGGACGCGGGCCCGGTCGGCGTCGACGAAGCCCGCCACGGCCAGCCCGACCGCGGCGATCTCGTGGCGCTGCCGCAGCTCGCGCACGGTGCGCGCGAGCGCGGCCTCGAGTGCCCGCGCGGAGTGCGGGGTCGGGGCGGTGACGGTGTCGAGCACCTCGCCCTCGGCGTCCACGACCGAGGCGCGGATATTGGTGCCGCCGACGTCGATCCCGACGGTGAGCGGGGCGCCGGTCATCGCCGGACGGTGACGGGGATGTCCACGTACCCGCTGCCGCCGCGCCGGAACCGCCGCTTCTTCGGGCCGTCGGCGCGGGGCTGCTCGGGGGCGGTGGCGCCCGGGTCGCCGGGCGCCGGGTCGGCGGGCGCGTCGCCGACGGCGGTGCCGGACCGGTCCGCGCCGGGCACGCTCGTCGCGGCCGCGCCGGAACGGCCGGTCGTGTGGTCGGGGCCTGCGCCGGTTCCCGGCGGTGCCGCGTCGGACGATCCCGCGTCCCAGCCGGGGTACGCGGTCGAGTGCTCGTGCGTGGCCCCGGTTTCCGGGTCGAAGCGGACTGGGTCGACCGGGACGCCCGCGAGCGCCTCGCGCAGCACGGTGACGATGGCGGTGCCGTGGTCGGCGATGGCGGCGAGCACGTCGTGCCGCTCGCCGCGGATCAGCGCGGCGGCCGCGCACACCGGGCACCAGCTGCAGCTCGCCCACTCGGTGCTGCCCGCGGCGGCGCCGCGGCGCAGCACCGGCTCCACCCGCTCCAGCACCGCCTCGGCGAGCAGCTTGAGCTCGGCGGCGAATTCGGCGAGCTCGTCCTCGGTCTGCCGGTCGGTCATCGCGGCCACTCCTGCGGGTCCGGGCGGAAGCGCACCACCAGCGCGCCGTCGTCGAGCTCGGCGCCGGAGACCGTGCATCGCCGCAATACCGGCGCCAGCGGCACCCGCCGCCGCACCCCGTCCGCTCCCACGATCAACTCGTCCTCCACTCTTCCGAGGCGCAGCGTCGCCGGATCGACGACCGGGAGCCGCATCCGCAGCGTGTACACCGAGTGCAGCCCGGTGCCCGACTCCCATCGAACCACCGGACCCGGCCCCTCGCCGGGGTTCTCGCCCAGCATAGGAGGCGAATGCGGCGGCACCGAGAGCGCGGCCAGCGCGTCGCTGCCGACCGGCTCGGCGCCGCGGTGCTCGACCACCTGCACCGGCAGCTCCGGCATGGCGGTGCGCAGCTCGTCGAGCACGGCGAGCTGCTCCGCGCGCAGCCCCAGGTACCAGCGCACCGCCGGGTGCGCCGCGGCGGGCTCCTGCACCGGCGGAACCGGTGGCAGGACCTTGTTGACCAGCACCGCGTCCAGTCGCAGCCCGAGCAGCGCGGCCGCGGAGCGCACCCGCGCCGACTCCGCGGCGGCGAGCCGCTCGGCCAGCGTCACCAGCCGCGCGCCGGTGCGGGCCGGGTCGGCGAGCAGGTCGCGCACCTCGGTGACCGCGGCGACGATCCGGTCGACGGTGGCGGCGAGCACCGCGCGGCGCAGGTCGGTGCCGCCGCGGCTGAGCGCGCGGTCGTGCTCGGGCCAGACCCGGCCCAGGTAGCCGAGCAGGGTGTCCGGGGCGGTGACGATGCGCAGCATGTCCGCGGTGGGCGGGCAGTCCAGGACCACCAGGTCGTACCGCTCCTCGGCCACGTACTGCGCGACCTCCACCAGTACCAGCAGCTCCTGCACCCCGGGCAGCCCGGTGAGTTCGGCCGGATCCAGCGCGCCCGGGTCGATGCCGTCGTGCCGGTGCCGCGGGTCGGCCGCGAGCAGCCGCGCCACCTCGGCGAAGCGATCCTCCAGCAGCGCCAGCGAATCCAGCTCGATCAGCTCCAGATTCGGTGCGACGGTCGTGATCCCGGCCACGGTTCCCGCGTCGTGCGGGAAGCGGAAGCCGAAGGCGTCGCCGAGCGAGTGCGCCTGGTCCAGCGAGGCGATCAGCACCCGCTGCCCGGCCCGCGCGCAGGCCGCCGCGCCTGCCGCGGCCAGCGTGGTCTTGCCGACCCCGCCCTTGCCGACGAACAGCTCGAGCCGGGTGCGCTGACCGGTCAGCCTTCGACCCGCTTCTTCAGTTCCTTCAGCGCGGTGTCGGTGATGACCTTCTCCGCCTTGCGCTTGAACATGCCGATCATCGGGATGTTCAGGTCGACGGTGAGCTCGTACACCACCCTGGTGCCGCCGCCGGGCTGGTCGGTGAGCTCGTAGCTGCCGTCCTGCGCCTTCTGCAGCTCGCCCTCGAGCAGCGTCCAGCTCACCGCGCGGCCGTCCGGGCGCCAGGTGTAGCGGAGCACGTAGGTGTCCTTGACGACGCCGGCGTCCAGCACGAAGCGGGCGGCGGCGGCGCGGCCGTCCTGGCCGACCTCGAGCACCTCGACGGACTTCGCCGCCGAGACCCACTCCGGGTACCTGCCGAGATCGGCGATGACGGCCATCACCTGCTCGGCGGGGGCCTCGACGACGATCGATCTCTGGGTCCGGTCGGCCATGGCTGGCGGCGGTTCCTTTCGACGGGTGCGGTGGTCGGGCTCGGCGGTCAGGAGACGAGCAGGTCCGGCCCCGGGGTGACGCCGGCCGGGCGGTCCGCCTCCAGCCGGGCCTTGATCTCGAACGACATCTCCTTGCCCGCGATCCGGCGCTCCCGGACCAGGGCGGCGAGGCGGCGGCCGGCGGGCGGCTCGCCCGCGGGGTCGGCGTGCAGGAAGTAGTGCAGGATCACGCCGTCCAGCGATGGCTGCAGCCAGACCTCCATGGAGCCGGTCACCGCGCCGCGCACGATCCAGCGGATGCCCTTGTCGCCGCGGTCCTCGCGGACCTCCAGCTCCAGGTCCGGCCACCAGCGGCGCCAGTGGTTCGGCGCGCCGAGCACCTCCGCGACGGCCGCCCCCGGCGCGGCGACGAAGGTCTGGTCGGCGACCACGATGCTGCTCACCCGGGTGACTGTAATGGACCGATGTGACGCAGCCGACCGGGGTGGGGCGAGCAGCGCGGCGGGATCAGCGCAGCAGCTGCCGGAGCCGGGCGCCGTGGCTGTCCCAGCGCCACTCCCGCTGCACCCACTCGCGCCCGGCGGCGCCCATGGCGGCCGCGCGGTCCGGGTCGGCGAGCACGTCGACCAGGGCGCGGGCCAGGTCCGGCACCGAGCGGCCGTCGACCACGTACCCGGTCTCGCCCTCGCGCACCGTCTCCGGCGCGCCGCCGGAGCGGCCCGCCACCACCGGCACCCCGGTCGCCGATGCCTCCAGGAAGACGATGCCGAGCCCCTCGACGTCCAGCCCGGCGCCGCGGGTGCGGCACGGCATGGCGAAGACGTCGCCGATGGTGTGGTGCGCGGCCAGCTCGCCCGCGGGCACCCGCCCGGTGAAGACCACGTGCTCGGCCACGCCGGCGCGCACGGCGAGCCTGCGCAGCCGCTGCTCGTCCGGGCCGCTGCCCGCGATCACCAGCACCGCGCCGTCGACCTGCGCGCGCACCGGGCGCAGCGCCGCGATCAGCGCGTCCTGCCCCTTGCGCGGGACCAGCCTGGACAGGCACAGGATGGTGGGGCGGTCGCCGAGGCCGTACCTGGCGCGCAGCTCGGCGCGGGCGGCCGGGTCCGGCCGGAAGACCTCGGGGTCGACGCCGGGCGGCAGGTACTCCAGCGCGGCGTCCGGGCCGAAGGCGGCGGCGAACCGGCCGCGGGTGTACTTGCTGACGTAGGTGACGACGTCGGTGCGGTCGCCGATCACCCGCAGCGCCTGCCTGGCGCCGGGCAGCATGGACCAGCCGACCTCGTGGCCGTGCGTGCTGGCCAGGATGCGCTCCGCGCCCGCCCGGCGCAGCAGCGGCGACAGCAGCGCGAGCGGGGCGGCGGCGCCGAACCACACGGTGTCGCAGCCGTGCTCGCGCAGCAGCGCGCGGGCCCGGCGGGCCACCGCGGGGGAGGGCAGCATGAGCGTGGTCGGGTGCCGCACCACGCGGTACTTCTGCGCGGCGTCGAACCGTTCGTGGCTGTCCCCGCGCCAGCGCGGCGCGTAGACCACCAGGTCGTCCGGGGGGAGCTGTTCGGCGAGTGCCTGCAGGTAGGACTGGATGCCGCCCGGCCGGGGCGGGAAATCATTGGTGACCAGCAGGGTTCGAGCCATGTGCTCAACCTACCGGGCCGCCCGCACCGCTCTGTTCGGCGATCCAGCCGAGCCAGCCCGCGACCAGCTCGGCCCTGCCGATTCCGAGCTCGGCGCGCAGGGCGGCGTCCTCGCTGCCCGCGTCCTGCGGGCCCGCGGCCAGCCTGCGGTAGAGCCGCGGGACGGCGTCCGCGCCGAAGCCTGCGGCGATGTAGGCCTGCACCGACCAGGCCCGCTCGTAGGCCTGCACCGCGTCCGGCCCGCGGAAGTCGGCGTCGGCGGGCAGGTCGGTCGGGCCCGCGCCCGCGCGCAGCGCGGCGGTGAGGGTGGGGGCGACGGCGGCGAAGGCGGCGGGCCGGGCGCGGTGCGCGGTGTAGTCGGCGAAGCCCTCCAGCACCCACTGCGGCGCGGCGTCGGAGGTGACGGCGCGCGCGGCGACGTGCGTGAGCTCGTGCCGCAGCAGCGCGGCGAGACCGTCGGGGCCGAGCCTGCGCCCGGCGTCGGGGGAGAAGACCACCCGCTGGCCGGTCGGGGTGCTGCCCGGCCGGAACGGGTCGGCGACGGCGGCGGCCGCCATCTCGGCGGAGACCGGGCCGGTGGCGCGGATCAGCCCGGCGAACTCGGCCGGGCTCTCCGCGACGGCGAGCACCGCGGTGCGCGGCCACCCCGGCCCCCAGACGGCGGTCACGGCATCGACCGCGGCGGGCAGTTCGGCGGCGAGCACCGCGACGTCGGCGGCGTTCTCCGGGTGCCCGACCACCAGCGAGTCGCCGCCCGCGGTGCGCGCCACCTCGGCGGTCAGCGGGCCGTACCCCTCCATGGTCCGGCGCACTTCGGCGAGCCGGGGGTGCGGAGCGGCGGCGGGGGAGAGCGTGGGCGCGGCGGGCTCCGGACGCAGCGCGAACACCGCGAAACCGGCTCCGAGCAGCACCAGCAGTGCCGTGGCGAGGAGCGCCGCGCGCCGCACCGGGGTCAGTAGCGCCGGGCGGAGTGGTAGGGGGTGCTGCTCATCGGCGCGACCGCGACCGGGACGCCGAAGGTGGAGGCGTGCAGCATCAGCCCGTTGCCCGCGTAGATCCCGACGTGCGAGATCTCCGGGTAGAAGAAGACGACGTCGCCGGGCTGCAGGTCTTCCTTCCGCACCGGGGTGCCGTAGCTCGCCTGGGCGGAGCTGGTCCGCGGCACGTTCTTGCCGACCTGCTTGAAGGCCCACTGCACCAGGCCGGAGCAGTCGAACTGGCTCGGGCCGGTGGCGCCCCAGACGTACGGGTCGCCGACCCGGGTGAGCCCGGCGGCGAGTGCGCTGGTGCCGCTGCCCGGCACCAGCCCCTGCAGCAGGGTGTCGCGGTCGAAGCCGGGCGGGAAGGGCGAACCGGCGAGCCCGGCCTTGTCGGTGGCGGAGAGCCTGCCCCACGCCTCGATCACCTTGGCGACGGCGCCGCTCAGCTCGTCCTGCTTGTGCCGCAGGTCGGAGCGGACGGCATCGGCCTTCTCGGCGGCGCCGCGGGCCGCGTCGGCGGCGCCGCGGGCCTCGGTCTCCGCGGCGGCGGCCACGTCGGTGACCTGCTTGAACCTGTCCAGCTGCTCCTGGGTCTGCGCGGACATGACGTCCAGCGTCGACATCTGGTCGAGCAGCTGCTGCGGGGAGTCGCTGACCAGCACCGCGAACAGCCGGTTGGTGCGCGCGCCCTGGTAGGCGGCGATGGCGGTGCGGTCGATCATGGGCTGGTACCGGCGCACCTCGGCGCGAGCGGCATCCAGCTGAGCCTGCGCGGCGCCGTGCCTGGCATCGGCGTCGTGCTGCGCGGCGAGCTTGGCCTCCAGGTCGGCCTCCGCGGTCAGCGCCTGCTGGTTGAGCTGCTCGGACTGTCGGGAGAGCTCGATCATCTGCGCGACGGCGTCGGTCGGGGTGGCGGGTAGTGCGACGGGATCGGCGCCTGCCGGGCCGCTGCTGTACAGCGTGACCGCGACCAGGGCGGCCGCGAAGGAGCTCGCCACGGCGCGCTGCCGGTTTCGGTGTGCTGCCACGATCTGTCGCGCCCCGTCCTGTCGGTGAAGTGGGAACCCGCGAAGGTCTCGATCAGGTTACGGAACGGTGCCGGATCGTGTCCACCCGGGTGCGGGGCCGGAAATCCCCGGCGCCGCGCGGTCGCGCGGCGCGGCGCCGGGGACGGGGGCTCAGAAGCGCCGCGCGCCGGTCACCGGCATGGAGGAGATCGGGGCGACCTTCACCGGCTGGCCCGAGGTGGAGGCGTGCACGACATTGCCGTCGCCCGCGTAGAGGCCGGAGTGGCCGCCGCCGTAGAACGAGATCATGTCGCCGGGCTGCAGCTCGTCCATCGAGACCGGGGTGCCTGCCGAGAGCTGGGCGCCGCTGGTGCGCGGCAGCTCGACGCCCGCCTCGGCGTAGGACCACTTGACCAGGCCGGAGCAGTCGAAGGCGTTCGGCCCGGCGGCGCCGTACACGTAGGGCGCGCCGACCTTGGAGAGCGCGGCGTCCAGCGCCAGCTCGCCCGCGGTCTTCTGCGGGGCGACGAACGGCGGGGGGCCGGGCAGCTCGACGCCGGGGATTCCCTGCGGGATCTGGACGGTGTCCGGGATCTCGAAGGTGCCGACGCCGGGGATGGTGATCGGCTGGGCCGACGCGGGTGCGGCGGGAAGGAGAAACGCGCCGGTGATGGCTGCTCCGACGGCTCCTGCGGCCATGGCACGCTTGGCGGTCTTCGCCATGATGCGGGTCTTCCTCTCTGCCTCACGACGGCGCACCTCCGTGGTGCGGCGACTTCGTGACACCCGCTTCGTGGGCGGCGTGGACTCCGTGAGGTCTCGAAAAGGTTACGAACAGATCACGGGTGCTTGTAAAGCCCGGAGTTCGCGGCATTCGGACAATTCGGAAGTGGAGCCATGCATATCTGAGTTCGATCTCACATCAATCACGAAACGATAACTCGATGAATCGCCACGGCGTCCGACAGCGGTTGCTCGGGCGTGTCGGATTTCGGATCAGGGCGCTTCGGATGCTCGTATTCGCAGGCGGGAGGGGTTTCGGTCGCGAGAACCGGAATAGCTCGGCCCAGGTGGATGTGCGTGGCTCGGAAGCGAATCTTGCATACCGTACGCCCGGTACGGGATCTGATCGACGGCGATAGCCTATTCAAATATGGGTGACTCCGATCACAACGCGGTATCTCGGCCGCCGAGGCCGGGTAATTACACGCATGTCGGCCGTGTCGGTGGGTCCGTTTACGCTGCCCGCCATGTCCGCGCAACTGGCGTTCGACGAGCTCGACACCCCGCTCTACGACACCACCTTCGTGGTGGTCGACCTGGAGACCACCGGGGGCAGCCCGGCGGCGGACGCCATCACCGAGATCGGCGCGGTCAAGGTGCGCGGCGGCCAGGTGCTCGGCGAGTTCGCCACGCTGATCGATCCCGGCCGGGCCATCCCGCCCGCGATCGTGCACGTCACCGGCATCACCGACGCCATGGTCTGCGCGGCGCCGCGGATCGAGGCGGTGCTGCCCGGCTTCCTGGAGTTCGCCGCGGGCGCGGTGCTGGTCGCGCACAACGCGCGCTTCGACACCGCGTTCCTCAAGGCCGCCGCTGAACGCAGCGCGACCCCGTGGCCCAACCCGCAGGTGCTCTGCACCGTGAAGCTGGCGCGCCGGGTGCTGGCCAGGGACGAGGCGCCGTCGGTGCGGCTCGGGGTGCTGGCCAGGGTGCTCGGCGCGAGCGTGCAGCCGACGCACCGGGCGCTCGACGACGCCCGCGCCACCGTCGACGTGCTGCACGCGCTCATCGGGCGGGTCGGCAACCTCGGGGTGCGCAGCCTCACCGAGCTGCTCGACTACCTGCCCGACGTCTCCGCCGGGCAGCGCGCCAAGCGCGGCCTCGCCGCCGGGCTGCCGACCGCGCCCGGCGTCTACCTGTTCCGCGGGCCCGGCGCCGAGGTCCTCTACATCGGCACCGCGGTGAACCTGCGCCGCCGGGTGCGCGGCTACTTCACCGGCTCGGAGACCCGCGGCCGGATGAAGGAGATGGTCGCGCTCGCCACCGCGGTCGAGCACGTGGTGTGCGCGCACGGGCTGGAGGCCGGGGTGCGCGAGCTGCGGCTGCTGGTCGCGCACGCGCCGCCGTACAACCGGCGCTCCAAGTTCCCGAAGCGGGGGTGGTGGGTCGCGCTCAGCGCGGAGGCGTTCCCGCGGTTCACCGTGGTGCGCGAGCCGGACCGGGTGGCGCTCGGGCCGTTCCGGTCGCGAGCCGACGCGGTGGACGTCGCGGCGAGCCTCGCGGAGTTCTGCGGCATCCGCACCTGCGCGGGGCGGCTGCCGAAGGGGGCGCGGCACCGCTGCCCGGCCGCGGTCGTCGGCGGGTGCCCGGCGGCCACCGCCGAGGGGCTGGACGCGGCGGAGTACGCGGAGCGGCCCGCCGCCGTCCGCGCGCTCTTCGCCGGGCGGGACGACGCGCCGCTGCGCGCCATGCTCGCCGAGGTCGAGCGGCGCGCCGCGCGCGAGCACTTCGAGGCGGCGGCGCGGCTGCGCGACCGCGCCGCGCAGGTGGTCCGCGCGCTCGCCCGGACCCAGCGGCTGGTCGCGCTGGCCCGGCTGCCGGAGCTGATCGCCGCAGGCCCGGACGGGTCGGGTGGCTGGGAGTTCGCCGTGATCCGCTACGGGAGACTGGCCGGGGCAGGCTGCGCCCCCCGCGGCACCCCGCCCATGCCGGTGGTGGAGAGCATCGTCGCGGGCGCGGAGACCGTGCTCCCGCCGGCTGCTCCGGAACGATCGAGCGGGCGGAGCGCAGCCGGCGCCCCCGACCTCGCCGAGGACGGCGTAGCACCGCTGCGCGGGGCCTCTCCGGAGGAGGTGGCGCTGGTGGCGCGCTGGCTGAGCGGGCCCGGAGTGCGCATCGTGCGCACCGATATCGGCTACGCGGTGCCGCTGGCGGGCGCGGCGCGGCACCTGGCGTGGGCGGAGAAGGCGCGGGCGGCGGCCCGCCCGCCCGACCCGGAGCGGGAGTACCGGGAGCGGGCGGGCTGAGGCGCTTACGCTGACACCATGATTACCGCGATCGTGCTGATCCACGCCGACAACGCCCGCATCCCGGAGACCGCGCAGGCGGTCGCGGACACCGCGGGCGTCACCGAGGTGTACTCCTGCGCGGGCGACGTCGACCTGATCGCCATCGTGCGGGTGCGCGACCACGAGCAGGTCGCCGAGGTGGTGACCGCCGGGGTCGACAAGGTGCCCGGCGTGCTGCGCACCACCACGCACATCGCCTTCAAGGCGTACGCGGGCGCGGACGTGGAGGCGGGTTTCTCGCTCGGGGAGTGAGGTCGCACCCGGCGCCGATGCGGTGGCGGGGTCCCGGTCCGGGGAGTGCGGCGGGGCTCAGTCCGCCAGTACCGCGGTGAGCGCGACCCAGCGGTCCAGCAGCTCGGCGGCCTTCCCGCCGTCCACCGCGGCCGCGGCGCGCTCGATCCCCGCGCCCAACGCGGCGTGCAGCGCGTCGCCGAGCGCCGGGTCGTCCGCGGCCAGCGCGGCGGCGAGCCCGCCCGCGGCCTCGGCACCGGTCGCCAGGTCGTAGGCGACGATCGCGGCGGCGGAGTTCAACAGCACCGCGTCCAGCACCGGGCCCTTCGCCCCGGCGAAGACGTCCCGCGCCACGGCGGCGTTCGCCACCGCGTCGCCGCCGCGCAGCGCGTCCAGCGGGACCAGCGGGATGCCGACCCGCGCCGGGTCGATCACGGCCTCGCGCCGCCGCCCGCCGGAGACCACCCAGGCCGCCGTGGTGTCCGAGGTGGTGATCTCGTCCAGCCCGTCGGCGCCGCGCACCACCAGCGCGCTCGCGCCGCGCTCGGCGAAGACCCCGGCGATCACCGGGAGCAGGTCGGGGAAGGCGCAGCCGACCAGCCCCGCGCGCGGCTGCGCCGGGTTGGTCAGCGGGCCGAGCACGTTGAAGACGGTCGGGATGCCGATCTCCTTGCGCGCCGGACCGGCGAAGCGCAGCCCGGCGTGGAAGAGCGGCGCGAAGCAGAAGCCGACCCCGACCTCGCGCACGCAGCGCGCCACCGCCTCCGGCCCGAGCGCCAGCCGCACCCCGAGCGCCTCCAGCACGTCGGCGCCGCCCGCCTTGGAGGTGGCGGCCCGGTTGCCGTGCTTGACCACCGGCACGCCCGCGGCGGCGACCACCACCGAGGACATGGTGGAGATGTTCACCGAGCCGGAGCGGTCGCCGCCGGTGCCGACGATGTCGACCGCGTCGCCGTCCACCCGGACCAGCTTGGCGTGGCCGAGCATCCCGGCCGCCATGCCGCCCAGCTCGGCGGGGGTGGGGCCCTTGATCTTCATGGCGACGCCGAATGCCGCGATCTGGGCGGAGGTCGCGTTGTCCGCGAAGATCTCGTCGATCACCCAGGTGGTGTCGTCCGCCGTCAGGTCGCCGCCGTCGGCGAGGACGCCGAGTACCTGGGGCCAGCTGCGCACGCTCATCTCCACCCGTTCTTGTCGTTCGAGACACGATGTCGGGTTGCAGAGTAGTAGGGCGCGGCGCGCGGGTCAGCCCGGCTGCAGCGCCTCCCAGCCATCGGCGCTGCCCTCGTGCCGCTGGGCGAGCCCGGCCATGCGGGAGCGCTCCTGGGAGCAGTGCAGCGCGTCGAGCACCTGCACCCGCTGGAGCAGCAGCAACCCCGGCTCACCGGCCTCGGCCGGGGCGTACCCGTCCTGCGCGGCGAGCTCGCAGACCCGGGCGACGTGCTCGGCCGGAATCCGGAGGTGGTGCCGCAGCACCACCTCCGCGCCCGGAGCGAACCGGTCGGCCCGTTCCAGCGCCGCGGAGCACGCCTCGGCGTCGTCGAAACTCGCCGCGACGACCACCAGATCCGGGCGCGCCGGATCCAGCGGCGGTGTCGTCGATCCGCCGAACAGCCGCCGCCACCAGGGTCGGTCCGCCATCTCCTGCCTCCTTCACAGCGTGTTCTTCCCGACACGGGGAGCGCGACTTTCGCACCCGGCTACCTCTGTCGTACTACGGGGAGTCATACTTACCCCGTGACGACCGCAGTAGGGACCCCAGGATCGGCCATTACCCAGCGTGTGCACTCGCTGAACCGGCCCAACATGGTCAGCGTCGGTACCATCATCTGGCTCTCCAGCGAGCTGATGTTCTTTGCCGGCCTCTTCGCGATGTACTTCGTCGCGCGCGCGCAGGCGAACGGGAACTGGCCCCCGGAGCCGACCGAGCTGAACATGGCGCTCGCCGTCCCGGTCACCGCGGTCCTGGTCGCGTCCTCCTTCACCTGCCAGATGGGCGTCTTCGCCGCCGAGCGGGGCGATGTGTTCGGGCTGCGGCGCTGGTACACGATCACCCTCGCCATGGGCGCGTTCTTCGTCGCCGGGCAGGGCTACGAGTACTACCACCTGGTGCACGAGGGGACCTCGATCTCCAGCAGCGTGTACGGCTCGGTCTTCTACATCACGACCGGCTTCCACGGCCTGCACGTGATCGGCGGGCTGATCGCGTTCGTCTTCCTGCTGGCCCGCACGAAGATGAGCAAGTTCACGCCCGCGCAGGCCACCGCGGCGATCGTCGTCTCCTACTACTGGCACTTCGTCGACATCGTGTGGATCGGGCTGTTCGCCACGATCTACTTCGTCCGCTGACGCGGGCGTGGCGAAAACGTAACGTCGGTTCCGTCTACTCCAAAGGGACACAGATGAGTTCATCTCCCCCGTCAGCGCCGCAGCCCGCCGGCCCAGGGAAGGGCGAGGCCAGCACGATCCGCAGGCAGCGCAGGCTGCGCAGGCGGATCGCGGGTGGCCTCGCGCTCCTGGTGGGACTGGTCGGAGCCGGCTTCCTCGCGACCGCCCTCACCCCGGAGCCCCAGGTGGCGACGGCGAACGAGGACACCTCCGCGCTGATCCGCGAGGGCAACCAGCTGTACGACACCTCCTGCATCACCTGCCACGGCGCGAACCTGCAGGGTGTCGAGGACCGCGGCCCTAGCCTGATCGGCGTCGGCGAGGCGGCGGTGTACTTCCAGGTGTCGTCCGGCCGCATGCCGATGACCCGCAACGAGGCCCAGGCGATGCGCAAGCCGCCGAAGTTCGACCCGCAGCAGACCGACGCGCTCGGCGCCTACATCGCGGCCAACGGCGGCGGCCCGACCGTGATCAGGGACGAGAACGGCGAGATCGCCCAGCAGTCGCTGCGCGGTGACGACCTCGGCCGCGGCTCCGAGCTGTTCCGGATGAACTGCGCCTCCTGCCACAACTTCACCGGCCGCGGCGGCGCGCTCTCCTCGGGCAAGTTCGCCCCGCCGCTGGAGCCCGCGAGCGAGCAGCAGATCTACGCCGCCATGCTCACCGGCCCGCAGAACATGCCGAAGTTCTCCGATCGCCAGCTGAGCGACGAGGAGAAGCGCGACATCGTGGCGTACGTGATGAACGTCAGGGAAGAGAAGGCGCCCGGCGGCTGGGACCTCGGCGGCTTCGGCCCCGCCACCGAGGCGCTCGCCATCTGGCTGGTCGGCATCACGCTCACCGTGGGTGCCGCGATGTGGATCGGATCCCGGGCATGAGTGAAGAGGAGCGCAACGACATGGTCCGGCCGGAGGAGGGCGCCGACGACGGCACCCAGCGGCAGGATGCCGCGAAGACGGCGATCGACCCCAAGGGCACCTTCACCGAGGAGCAGCTCGACGGGCTGTCCAGGGACGAGCTCATCGCCATCGGCACCGCGCGCGACGACGTCGAGGTGGCCTACCGCGCCGAGCGGTTCCCGGTGCCGGGCACGCGGGCCGAGAAGCGCGCGGAGCGGGCAGTCACGCTGTGGTTCGCGATCTCCGGCATCGCCGCGGTCGCGCTGGTCGGCGTCTTCCTGTTCTGGCCGTGGCAGTTCAAGGGCGCGGGCGAGGAGGGGCACGTCGAGTACTCGCTCTTCACCCCGCTGGTCGGGCTGACCTTCGGCATCTCGGTGCTGGTCATCGGTATCGCGGTGGTGCTGATCCGGCGCAAGTTCATCCCGCACGAGCTCTCCATCCAGCAGCGCCACGACGGCCCCTCCGACGAGGTGGAGCGGCGCACCCTCGGCGCGCAGCTCTCCGACGCGCTGGAGACCTCGACGCTCGGCCGCCGCAAGATGATCACCCGCACCGCGGGCGCCGGTGTCGGCGTGCTCGGCGTCGGCGCGCTGCTGGTCTTCGTCGGCGGCCTGATCAAGAACCCGTGGGCGCTGCGCGAGAAGGCCCCGCTCTGGGTCTCCGGCTGGACCCCGGACTACCCGGGCGAGACCATCTACCTGCGCCGCGACACCGGCCGCCCGGAGGACGTCGTCCTGGTGCGCCCCGAGGACCTGGACGCGGGCGCCATGGAGACGGTCTTCCCGTGGAAGGAGAAGTGGCGCGGTGACCCGCACGACATGCTGCAGTCGCTGCGCGGCATCCGCAACTCCGTGATGCTGATCCGGCTCCGCACCCAGGACGCCGAGAGCGCGATCAAGCGCAAGGGCCAGGAGAGCTTCAACTACGGCGACTACTTCGCCTACTCGAAGATCTGCACCCACCTCGGCTGCCCGACGTCGCTGTTCGAGCAGCAGACCAACCGGATCCTGTGCCCCTGCCACCAGTCGCAGTTCCTGGCGACCGAATGGGGCAAGCCGATTTTCGGTCCGGCCGCCCGCGCCCTGCCGCAGCTGCCGATCACCGTCAACACCGAGGGGTACCTCGTCGCCAACGGCGACTTCATCGAGCCGCTCGGGCCCGCCTATTGGGAGCGTCGATCATGAGTGCTGAAGCAAGTGGCGGCCGGGTGGCCGCCCAGGCGAACGAGATGGACGAGCGCTACCGCGCCGCCGCCTTCGTGAAGCGATCGATCAACAAGGTCTTCCCGACCCACTGGTCGTTCCTGCTCGGTGAGATCGCGCTGTACAGCTTCATCATCCTGCTGCTGTCCGGTGTCTACCTCACGCTCTTCTTCGACCCGTCGATGACGCACGTCGTCTACGACGGGTCCTACCAGCCGCTGCGCGGCGTCGGCATGTCGCGGGCCTACGAGACGGCGCTGAACATCTCCTTCGAGGTGCGCGGCGGGCTGTTCGTGCGCCAGGTGCACCACTGGGCGGCGCTGCTCTTCGCGGCCTCGATCATCGTGCACCTGTTCCGCATCTTCTTCACCGGCGCGTTCCGCAAGCCGCGCGAGGCGAACTGGGTGATCGGCTCGCTGCTGCTGATCCTGGCCATGTTCGAGGGCTTCTTCGGCTACTCGCTCCCGGACGACCTGCTCTCCGGCACCGGCCTGCGCGCCGCCTTCTCCGGCATCACCATCTCGGTGCCGGTGATCGGCACCTGGATGCACTGGCTGATCTTCAGCGGTGACTTCCCCGGCGACATCATCATCCCGCGGCTCTACATCGCGCACGTGCTGCTGCTGCCCGGCATCATCCTGGCGCTGATCGCCGCGCACGTCGCGCTGGTCTGGTACCAGAAGCACACCCAGTTCCCCGGCCCCGGCCGCACCGAGAACAACGTGGTCGGCGCCCGCATCGTGCCGGTGTTCGCCGCGGACCAGGGCGCGTTCTTCGCCTTCACCCTCGGCATCGTGGCGATCATGGGCGGCGTGCTGCAGATCAACCCGATCTGGAACCTCGGCCCGTACAACCCGTCGCAGGTCTCGGCCGGTTCGCAGCCCGACTTCTACATGATGTGGACCGACGGCATGGCCCGGCTGATGCCGCCGTGGGAGCTGTACATCGGGCGCTACACCATCCCGGCCGCCTTCTGGGTCGCGCTGGTGATGGGGCTGGTGTTCACCCTGCTCGTCGCCTACCCGTGGATCGAGCGCAAGCTCACCGGCGACACCCAGGCCCACCACAACCTGCTGCAGCGGCCGCGCGACGTCCCGGTGCGCACCGGCATCGGCGCCATGGCGATCACCTTCTACGTGGTGCTGACGCTCTCCTGCGTCAACGACATCATCGCGCTGAAGTTCGACATCTCGCTGAACGCGACCACCTGGTTCGGCCGGATCGGGCTGCTGGTCCTGCCGCCGATCGCCTACTTCCTGGCGTACCGGTTCTGCATCGGCCTGCAGCGCAGCGACCGGGCGGTGCTGGAGCACGGCATCGAGACCGGCGTGATCAAGCGGCTGCCGCACGGCGAGTACATCGAGGTGCACCAGCCGCTCGGCCCGGTGGACAGCCACGGCCACCCGCTCCCGCTGGAGTACCAGGGCGCCACCGTGCCCAAGAAGATGAACCAGCTGGGTTCCGCCGGTCAGCCCGGCACCGGCTCGTTCCTGCGCGCCGACCCGGTGCAGGAGAGCGACCGGAACTTCGAGCACGAGCACGCGGAGGAGCGCAAGCAGCTCGCCGTGCTGCAGCGTGTGCAGGAGGAGGCGGAGCGCCGCAACGGGCACAACGGAAGCAACGGGCACCACTGAGCCCCGGCTCCCGATCGGGACGAGCCCCGGATCCTCGCGGATCCGGGGCCCGTCCCCGTTCAGCGGCTGCGCCGCCGGTGTGCCTCGATGGCGTCGAACTTGGCCAGGTTGTGCCTGGCGTCGGCGAGCGCGTCGTGCGCGTCGGCGGGAACCGGCGGCAGTTCGGGGCGGCCGTGCGCGTCCCAGTGCTGGCGCAGCTCGTTGGTGTAGCGGGGCAGCGCCGTCGGCAGCTCGACCATCGAGCCCCAGAGCTGGCAGAGCGCGACGTGGTCGTAGGCGGCGACCCAGGCCCAGAGCTCCGGCTGCACGGTCGGGCGGGGCAGGAAGAAGCTCTCCAGGTCGCCGCGGATGCGCTCGCGGGAGCGGCGCAGCGGCGAGTGCGGCGGCGGGAGCTGCGGCAGCACGTGCCTGCGCACCCACGGCCCCGCCCGCGTCTCGTCGAATTCGGTGGAGACGGCGTAGTACTCGCGGCCGTCCTCGCACACGACCCCGATCGAGACCAGGTCGATGGTGACGCCGTCCTCGATGAACTCGCAGTCGTAGAAGTAGCGCAGGGTGGCTCCTCGGCTCGGTGGGTGCAGGCGATCGGCACCGCCCGTTCACCCTATGCTGTGCGACGGTACGTATCCTGAACTGGTGAATTGGACCGTCGACGTACCGATCGACCGCTTGCCGGAGCTGCCGCCGCTCCCGGCCGAGCTGCGCAGCAGGCTGGACGCGGCGCTCGCGCGGCCCGCGCTGCAGCAGCCGTCCTGGGACCCGGAGCAGGCCGCCAGGATGCGCACCGTGCTGGAGAGCGTGCCGCCCATCTGCGTGCCCGCCGAGGTGGAGGAGCTGCGCGAGCGGCTCGCCGAGGTGGCCCGCGGCGAGGCCTTCCTCATGCAGGGCGGCGACTGCGCGGAGACGTTCGCCGACAACACCGAGCCGCACATCCGCGGCAATATCCGCACCCTGCTGCAGATGGCTGTCGTGCTCACCTACGGCGCCAGCTTGCCGGTGGTGAAGGTGGCCAGGATCGCGGGCCAGTACGCCAAGCCGCGCTCCGCCGACACCGACGCGCTCGGGCTCAAGTCCTACCGCGGCGACATGGTGAACTCGCTCGTCGCCGACGAGGCGCTGCGGCAGCACGACCCGTCCCGGCTGGTCCGCGCCTACGCCAACGCCAGCGCCGCGATGAACCTGGTGCGCGCGCTCACCGGCGCGGGCATGGCCGACCTGCACCGGGTGCACGACTGGAACCGCGACTTCGTCGCGCAGTCCCCGGCCGGCGCCAGGTACGAGGCGCTGGCCGAGGAGATCGACCGCGGGCTGCGCTTCATGACCGCGTGCCGGGTCAACGACCCCAGCCTGCAGCAGGCCAGGATCTACGCCAGCCACGAGGCGCTGGTGCTCGACTACGAGCGCGCCATGCTGCGGCTCGCCGAGAACGCCGCGGGCGAGCCGGTGCTCTACGACCTCTCCGCGCACTTCCTCTGGATCGGCGAGCGCACCAGGCAGCTGGACGGCGCGCACATCGCGCTGGCCGAGCTGCTCGCCAACCCGATCGGCATCAAGATCGGCCCGACCACCACGCCGGAGCTGGCGGTGGAGTACGTCGAGCGGCTGGACCCGAACAACGAGCCGGGCAGGCTCACCATCGTCTCCAGGATGGGCAACAACCGGGTGCGCGACATCCTGCCGCCCATCGTGGAGAAGGTGCAGGCCACCGGGCACCAGGTGATCTGGCAGTGCGACCCCATGCACGGCAATACCCACGAGGCCTCGACCGGCTTCAAGACCAGGCACTTCGACCGGATCGTCGACGAGGTGCAGGGCTTCTTCGAGGTGCACCGCGGACTCGGCACGCACCCGGGCGGGCTGCACATCGAGCTCACCGGCGAGGACGTCACCGAGTGCCTGGGCGGCGCCCAGGAGATCTCCGACCTGGATCTCTCCGGGCGCTACGAGACCGCCTGCGACCCGCGGCTGAACACCCAGCAGTCGCTGGAGCTGGCCTTCCTGGTCGCGGAGATGCTGCGGTAGCTAGGGCAGCGCGGTCAGCGTGACCGTGGAGCCCTGCTCCACGTTCGCGCTCACCCCCGGCGCCTGGCCGATCACCACCGAGCTGTCCGACGGGGTCAGCTGCCGCACCTGGACCTGCAGCCCGAGCTGCTGCAGCTCGGCGCGGGCGGCGCCGACGTTCTTGCCGACCACCCACGGGATGTCCACCGAGTTCGAGACCAGCAGCACCACCTGGTCGCCGGACTGCAGCCGGGTGCCGGGCGCGGGGTCGGTGCCGATCGCCTTGCCGCCCGGGGTGTCGGGGTCGAACTGCTCCCTGGTCTCGGTGATCACCAGCCCGGCGGCCTCCAGGATGCTCGCCGCCTCCTCGGTGCCGCGGCCGCTGACGTCGGGCACCTGCACCGGCGTCGAGCCGCGGCTCTTGAATACCTTGACCTGGCCGCCGGTCGGCAGCACCGTGCCCGGCGCGGGCTCCACCCTGGCCAGGGTGCCCTTCGGCGCGCTGCTGCCCGCCTCACCGGCGTCGACCGGGGTGAGCCCGGCATCCCGGATGGCGCGGTTGACCGCGGCGATGTCGGCGCCCTCGCTCGCCTCCGGCACCCGCGGCCTGCCGCTGGAGACCAGCACCCCGACGGTCGAGCCCTTCGGCACCCGCGCGCCCGCCGACGGGTCGCTGCCGACGACGCCGCCGACCGGGACGGTGTCCGAGGGCTTCTGCCTGATCTCGGTCTCGAACCCGGCCTCGGTGAGCGCCGCGACCGCGCGCTCGGTCGGCAGCCCGGCCACCGCGGGCACCGCCTCGTAGCGGCCCGCGCCGAACCACCAGCCGCCGACCCCGACCAGCAGGGTCAGCACCGCGACCAGCGCCACCCAGAGCCACACCGTGTGCTTCTGCCTGCGCGGGTCGGTCGCGTACGGGGACTGCTGCTGCTCGTAGGGGTCGTAGCGCTGCGGCTGCGGTAGCCCCGGCTCCTGGTGCATCGCGGTGCCGTGGTCCACCGGCCGCGCCGCGGTCTGCACCCTGGTGTGCTGCGGCTGCTGCGGGGGCGGTGGCGGCGGGGTGGCGACGCGCTGCCCGGCGCTGGTGTGCTCGGCCGACTCCCGCGGGGCGGGCACCCGGTAGGCGGGCAGCGCCAGCGAGGCCGCGATGCCGCGCAGCTCGGCGGCCATCTCGGCGGCGTCGGCGAAGCGGTGCGCCGGCTCCCTGGCGGTGGCGCGGGCGACCAGCGCGTCGAACTCGGGCGGGACGCCGTCGATGAAGGCGCTCGGCGGCGGGACGTCGTTCTCGATCCGCTGGTAGGCCACGGAGAGCGAGGTGTCGCCGGTGAACGGCACCCGGCCGGTGAGCAGCTCGAAGATCAGGATGCCGAAGGCGTAGACGTCCGAGCGGGCGTCGGCGGTGCCGCTGGTCACCTGCTCGGGCGAGAGGTAGGCGGCCGTGCCGAGGATCACGCTGGCCGAGGTCGTCGTCGCCGCCGCGACCGCGCGGACCAGGCCGAAGTCGGCGATCTTCACCTCGCCCGCGTCGGAGATCAGCACGTTCTCCGGCTTGATGTCGCGGTGCACCAGCCCGGCCCGGTGCGCCACCCCCACCGCGCCCAGCGCGGGCTCGGCCACCGCGCGCACCGCGTGCGGCGGCATCGGCCCGCGCTCGCGCAGCAGTTCGCGCAGCGTCCCGCCCTCGACCAGCTCCATGATCAGGAACGGGTGCTCGCCGTCGACGCCCTGGTCGTACACCGCCACCAGGGACGGGTGCTTGAGCTTCGCCACCGAGCGGGCCTCGAACTCGAAGCGGGCCAGGAACTGCGGATCGGAGGCGAAGCGCGGGTCCATCACCTTGATCGCGACCGGGCGGTCCAGCCGGGTGTCGACGCCGCGGAAGACCGTCGACATCCCGCCCCGGGCGATCGGCGCATCGATGCGATAACGCCCTTCGAGCATCTGGCCGATCACGTGTTCCTCCGGATCCGAACGTCCACCCCTCGCCGTGCCGCGCGGCGGGCGGTGCGGCCGCCGATGCGGCCGGTCTCGATGGTATCGGCGCGGTCGTCGCGGGCGGATCACGACGTGCGGGAACCGACCGTCTACCGTAGTTGCCCGTGAGTTCCTTTCCCTGCAGCGAGGATGTGCTTCCGGCCGACGTCGAGCTGCTGAACCTGCCCGATGTCGCCGACCAGCTCGGTGTCCCGGTCACCCGGGTGCACCAGATGCTGCGCGACCACCAGTTGCTCGCCGTCCGCCGGGACGGGGTCGCCGGGGTGCCCGCGCGGTTCTTCGACGGGAGCGGGGCCGTTGTCCGAATGCTGCCCGGCCTGATCACCGTCATGCGCGACGGCAAATACACCGACGAGGAGATCCTGGAGTGGGTCTTCACCGACGATCCGTCGCTGCCCGGCAAGCCGGTCGACGCCCTGCACGGAGACCTGGCGCGCGAGGTCGTCCGCCGGGCCGCCGCCGACCCGTTCTGAGTCGATAACAGTTCCTGGGGGAGGGAAAAGTGGGGGAATCGAGGGTCCGGTTGGGCGGGAGTGGGTTCGCGCTCCATGCCTGGGTAGACGAATCGATGCAGGCCGGAGTCTCCGGGGTCGGTCACTATCTGCTCGCCGCAGCGGTCGCCGATCCGGCGAGCTGCGAGCCGATGCGTGATCTGCTGCGCGCTCTGCTACCGAAGGGCAAAATCCGCCTGCACTGGCGGGACGAGGACGACAGCCTGCGGGTGCGGATCGCCGACGCGGTGGCGGATCTGGATCTGACCGCGCTGGTGGTGGTCGGTCAGGGTTACGCAGCGCGCAGGCAGGAGCGAGCGCGCCGGGTATGCATGGAGCGGCTGTTCTTCGAACTGGAAAATATGGGTACGTCGGCGATCACGCTGGAGTCCCGCACACCGTCGCTGAACGCGAAGGATCTGGCAATGGTGGCCGGCCTGCGCGGCCAGGGGAGCCTGAAGGGCGTGCGGGTGGCGTTCGGCCTCTCGTCGGCCGAACCGATGTTGTGGATTCCGGACGCCGTGGCAGGAGCGGTCGGGGCTGCTCGGGCCGGCCGTGCAGGCACGGCCCTTGCCCGAATGGGTGCTGTCGTTGAGGAGATCACCATCGTTGTCCGGTGACTCGACTCCGGACAGCGCGAAGGCCGGGTCCCGTCGTCCGGCGGGGGTCCCGGCCTCACTTCCTCGCACCCCGCAGGGGGAGGCTGTAGCACCACTGTAGAAGAACTTCGCCGCTCGGGCAAAGAGTCAGGTGCGGGCCGGGACCACGGTCGGAGTGGTGACCGCGGGCCGAGGGGAGCGGAGGCGGAGGGGGTCGACGGTGCGGAGGGAGAGGGCGGCTACGACGGCGGCGAAGATGGCGAGCGCCACGTGCCAGAAGTTGTAGAGCCCGATCGACCCGTCCGGCTGGAAGACCAGCATGAGCCAGGTGCAGATGCCGACCAGGACCTGCAGGGTGCCGAGCGAGAGCGCGAAACCGGCGGCGAGGGCGAGCGGCCAGGAGTAGTACCAGGGGAGCGCGGCGGGGGAGAGGATGACGATCGCGACGAAGGCGATCATGATCCCGGCCACCGCCTCGCGCTCGCTGTTCTTGAACCGCCACCAGGTCCAGGCCAGCACGCCGACCAGCACCAGCATGCAGAGCAGCCGGGTGACGTCGAGCACCGGTTCCAGGCGCAGCGGGGTGATCCAGGTGAGCGTGTGCGCCATGCCGGTCGGCAGCGAGAGCCAGTTGATGATCTTCTTCGACCCGGAGAGCGCGGTGAGCCAGCCGATGCCGACCCCGGCCAGCGCGGAGGCGGCCACGAAGACCACGGCGAAGACACCGAGCCCGAGCCCGGCGATCTTGGCGAACATGAGCGTCGGGTGCGGCAGCTCGGCGCTCTCCGAGTCGTCGCCCGCGGCGATCCGCGCGGCTCGGCGCTCCCGCTCGTGGATCATCCAGATCCAGACCAGGAAGGGCAGCGCGACGCCCGCGGTCGCCTTGATGGCGACGCCGATCGCCACGACGACGATCCCGGCCACGTGGTGCCGCTCCAGCACCAGCGCGATCGCCGCGCAGAGCAGCCCGACCATGAGCATCTCGTTGTGCACGCCGCCGATCAGGTGGATCAGCACCAGCGGGTTCAGCACCGCGAGCCAGAGCGCGACGGTCGGCTTCCCGCCCAGGTGCTTGGTCAGGTAGGGCACCGCCCACATCATGAGCGCGAGCCCGGGCAGCATGACCAGCCGCAGCGCGATGGTGCCCGCGACCACGTTCTCCCCGGTGATGCTGGTGATGGCGCGGCCGAGCAGCAGGAAGATCGGGCCGTACGGCGCGGTGGTGGTGGTCCAGACCGGGCTCACGTTGTCCAGCAGCACGCCGGGGTTGGCGACCGGGCCGACCTGGTAGGGGTCGAAGCCGTCGCGCAGCAGCGCGCCCTGCGCCAGGTACGAGTAGGCGTCCCGGCTGAACATGGGCACCGCGAAGAGCAGCGGGAAGATCCAGATGCCGACGATGGCGCGCAGCTCGTTCAGCGTCACCGTGGAGCGGGCGCCGCCGGTGCCGAGCGTGGCCCGGCCGAGCCGCACCCAGGCGGTGATCATGAGCAGCACGCCGACCCAGATCAGGATGGTGGAGAGCGCGTAGCCGTGGCCGAAGCGCAGCCAGGACAGGTGCGCGGCCTCCAGCAGCGGGTCCCGCTTGCGCACGCTGCCCGCGCCGAAGCCGCCGAAGGTGATCATGACCGCGCCCGCGAAGCCGAGCAGCGCGGCGTGCCCCTCCGGGCTGCGCACGAAGTCGGCGGCCACCCGCATCCGCCCGCGCGGGAGCGCGGAGCCTGCGGCCGGGGTCACGGAGGAGAGGGTTTCGGTCATCGGTCTCTGGGCGTGTCGGGGGAAGCCATCCGGAGCGGGTCCCCCCGTCGTTGTCGGCGGTCGCAACCGCGGAGCGAATAGGTCTGCGCCGGCTTCACCGGGTGGGCCGGCCGGTACGGCTGCCCAGTCTACGAGCCGTCGGGGAACACTAACCCGCCGGTGCGCTGCGATCGAGCCGGGCCGGTACCGCGGCCCCGGTGATCCGTTGCGCCGCCAGCTTTCCGGAGAGCAGCGCGGTGGGCACCCCGACACCGGGGGTGGTGCCGCAGCCCGCCAGCACCACGTTGGCGTACCGGCGCGGCAGGTTCCGCGGCCGGAACGGCCCGGTCTGCCGGAACAGGTGCGCCGCGGAGAACGGGCTGCCCGCCAGCATGCCACGCGCCAGCCAGGTCGCCGGGGTGTCCAGGTGATCGACGGCGAAGTGGCGGGAGATGCCGGTGTAGCCGCGGGTCTCCAGCAGCGCGAGCAGCTCGCGCAGGTATGCCGGGCCGAGCCGGTCCCAATCCAGCGGCGCCGCGGTGAGATTGGGGCACGGGGCGAGCAGGGAGAAGGGCTCTGCGGGGCCGTCGGGGCGCTGGATCAGCAGCGCCGGGTCGGTGAGCGCGGGGCGGGTGAGCAGCAGCGAGGGGTCGCTCATCAGCGTGCCGCGGCCGCGGCCTGCGGTGATCTCGGCGAAGGTGCGCTCCCAGGCCGCGCCGAAGTCGATGGTGTGGTGCGCTTGGATCGGCCAGCGGGCGGCCACCGCGGCGGGCACCGTGCCGTGCGCGACCACCGCCGAGGGCGAGGCGCGCAGCCCCGGTCTGCGGCGCAGCCCGAAGCGGCCGAGCTCGCCGAGGTCGGCGGTGAGGACCAGCGCGTCGCACTCGACCTCGGTGCCGTCGGCCAGCCGGACCGCGGTGGCGCGGCGGCCGCGGTAGGTGACGCCCGCGGCCTCGGCGCCGAGCCGCAGCGTGCCGCCCGCCGCGGTGAGCGCGCCCGCCATCGAGGCGGCGATGGCGCGCATGCCGCCCTCCGGGTAGAAGACGCCGAGCGAGGTGTCCATGTGCGGGATGGCGCCGTAGACGGCGAGCGCCTGCGCGGGGGCGGTGCCCGCGTAGAGCGCCTGGAAGGTGAAGACCCTGGCGATCCGCGGGTCGCGGACGAAGCGGGCCACCGCGGGGCCGAGCCTGCCGAAGCCGCCGAGCCGGAGCAGCCGCAGCAGCGCGGCGCGCTTGGCGGGGTAGCGGACCAGGTCCAGCGGGGAGTCGAAGTTGGTGTCCATGAACTCGCCGTACTCGGCCCGGTAGATCCGGGCCAGCCAGGCGCGCAGCGCACGGTAGCCGCGCGCCTCCTCCGGGCCCGCGAAGCGCTCGATCTCGGCGGCCATGGCGTCCGGGTCGGCGAAGACGCGGAGGTCGTCGCCGTCGGCGAAGCGGGCGTGGTAGCCGGGGGTGAGCGGGCGCAGCCGGAGCGGGGGGTCGGTGTCGGCAGGGGTGGCGCCGACCGCGGCCAGCGCCTCGGTGACCAGCTCGGGGAGGGTGAGGACGGTGGCGCCGGAATCGATCTCGTAGTCCGGGCCGCGGTAGCGGCCGACCCGGCCGCCGGGGTGGTCGGCGCGCTCCAGCACGGTGACCCGGTGCCCGGCGCCGGTCAGGTACAGCGCGGCGGCCAGGCCTGCGAGGCCCGCGCCGACCACGACCACCCGTTCGGGGCGGCCGGGGACGGTGGCGGGCGCGGGCCCGCGGGTCATGCGTCGAGCAGTTCGGCGATTCCCGCCAAGGTGCGGTCCTCCGCCTCGCGGTCGCGGGCGATCTGCAGCGCGCGGTACTCGAGCTCGAACTCGTCGGCCTCGCGCTCGGTGCGGCGCGGGGTGACCCGCTCCTGCCTGGCGAAGAGGCGGCGCGGCTCGTCGTCCTCCGGGACGAGGTCGTCGGCGTCGTAGGTGGCACCTGTCTCGGCCGCGGAGCCGTCCTCGTCCGCGAGCCGGCCGTCGCGCTCGAGGCGGGCGGCGTGGTCTTCCCCGGCCGCCGCGTCGCGCTCGGGCCGCGCGTCCTGCTCGGCCTCGGCGCCGTCGCGACCGGTACCGGACTCGAAGCCGCCCTCCGGCTCGAACTCCGCGCTGGGGAAGCCCGCGGGGACGATGACCGTGCGCCTGCGGCGACCGGTGGGGATGGTGCGCGGCGCGGGCAGCCCCGCACCGAGCACGACCCGGCGTTCGCCGGGCGCGGGGCCGGGCCTGCGGCTGCCCCGCGGTGCGGGCGGGCAGCTGCCGACGACGATCACTCGGTCCTGCGGGGCGACGAAGGCTCTCATAGGGCTCTCCTGGTGGCGGCCAGCGCCATCGCGCGCAACTGCGCCTTCGCGACGGGCTCGGCCGAGCTGGATTCGAGCGCGGCGAGGCCGCGCTCGGTGAGGTCGGTGATACGGGTCTCCACGTCGTCGACCGCACCCAGGTCGACGAGCAGTTCCCGCAGGTGCGCCACCTCGTCGGCACCGAGGTCGGTGCCGATCCGGGAGCGCAGCAGTCGGGCGGCGGCCGGGTCGGCGGCGTCGGCGCGGCGCAGCGCCTCGGCCAGCAACACGGTGCGCTTGCCCTCGCGCAGATCGTCACCGGACGGCTTGCCGGTGACCTCGGGGTCGCCGAACACCCCGAGCAGGTCGTCGCGCAGCTGGAACGCGACGCCGATGTCCTTGCCGAACGTCCGGTACGCCGCGACCAGCTCCGGGCCCGCGTCGGCCAGCGCCGCACCGAGGTGCAGCGGACGTTCGATGGTGTAGGCCGCGGTCTTGAACTCGCAGATGCGCAGCGCCGCCGCGACCGTTTCGTCCCCGCCCGCCTCGCCCTGGATGTCCAGCAACTGCCCACCCAGCACCTCGGTGCGCATGTGCGCCCACACCGTGGCGAACCTGGCGAGCGCGGCCGGGTCGAGCCCTGCCCCGTTCACCATGTCGTCGGCCCAGGCCAGCGCGAGGTCGCCGACCAGGATCGCCACCGAGACGCCGAAGTGCGCCGCGTCGCCTGGGAGCGCCCGCTCCCGGTGCCGCTGCTCGAAATCGACGTGCACGGTGGGAAACCGGCGGCGGGTCCGCGACGAATCGATGATGTCGTCGTGGATCAGCGCGCAGGCCTGCACCAGCTCCAGCGCCGCGCAGGCGCGCAGCACCCGCGGGGCGTCGGGGCCGTCCGGGTCGCCGCCCGCGCCCAGCCAGCCGGTCCAGGCGAACGACGGGCGGGTGCGCTTGCCGCCGCGCAGCACGAACTCGCGCAGCACGTCGGCGGATTCGACGAAGGGCGGGCCGAGCGGCTCGACCAGCGCCTTCCTCGTGTCGAAGAACTCGACCAGCGCGCCCTCGACCGCGGTGACGAAGTCGCGCAACGCCCGCCGCGGGTCGGGTGCGAGGGTGGCCGTCGCCGCGGCGGTGTGCCCGGCGACGGGCGACGGGGTGCCTGGTCCGGCGGACAGGGGAACCTCCCGGGTTCGGTTCTCTCTCGGCGGGCCGGTGTGGGCACGACGATGTGCCCGCACAGGAGTTGCTCGGGGCATGACGGCACGGCACGATCGATGCACAACCGCCTGCCCGTAGGATACGCGCTCCCGTTCCCGTGCTTCACAGCGGCGGTGGCCGGGCGCTCCTCGGCCGGGGGACCGGCCTCTACACTGGGCCGGTGACTGTGGACGATCTGGGGGGACGCCGGGGGTCTGGCACGCCGTCGGTGGTGCAGAGCCTGCGTACGCACGGGCAGCGGCTCGTGCCGTTCTCGGTGGAGTTCAACCCGCCGCGGGACGCGGCGGCCGAGGCGCGGCTGTGGCGCGCGGTGCGCGAGTTCGAGCGGATGCATCCGGCGTTCGTCTCCATGACCTACGGCGCGGGCGGCTCCACCCGGGACCGCACGGTGCGGGTCACCGGGCAGCTGGCGGGCGAGACCACGCTGCTGCCGGTGGCGCACCTGACCGCGGTCTCGCACAGCGTCGCCGAGCTGCGCGCGCTGGTCGGGTCCTACGCCGACGCCGGGATCTGCAATGTGCTGGTCCTGCGCGGCGATCCGCCCGGTGACCCGCTCGGCGAGTGGGTGCGGCACCCGGACGGCGTCGAGTACGCCGAGGAGCTGGTGCGGATCGTGCGCGACCTGGGCGACTTCCACGTCGGCGTCGCCTCCTTCCCGGAGGGGCACCACCGCTCGCCGGACCTGGACCACGACACCAGGCACCTGGCCGCCAAGCTGCGGGCGGGCGCCGAGTACTCGATCACCCAGATGTTCTTCGACGTCGAGCACTACCTGCGGCTGCGCGACCGGGTGGTGGCGCTCGACCCGGAGCAGGGCGCGAAGCCGATCATCCCGGAGCTCATGCCGATCACCTCGCTGCGCACCGTGCGCCGGGCCGAGGAGCTGTGCGGGCGGCCGCTGCCCGCCGCCGTCGTCGACCGGTTGACCGCGGCGGCCGGGGACGGGCCCGAAGAGGATCGGGCCGCGGTCCGCGCCGCCGGGATCGAGATCGCCACCGAGATGGCGCAGCGGTTGATCGACGAGGGTGCGCCCTGCCTGCACTTCATCACGCTGAACTTCGCCAAGGCGACGACCGAGGTGCTGACGAACCTCGGGTACGGGGTGACGGCGGCGCCGGTTCCGGCGTAGGGGTTTCCGGCTGCCGCCTGGAGCCGGTCGGGCGCTGACGCGCCGCCCGGGAGCGGGTGTTCGGGTGACGGGCCGGCGTCCATGGCCCAGCGTCGGCCACCGGCGCGGAGTCGTAGTGCGGCGCAGGCGCCACGCCGCTTTTCACGGCGTGCCCGCCCGACTCCGACTCCGGCGCCGGCGCCGGCGCCGGGACCGGGGCGTCAGGCCGCGCCGGAGTGCGGGGTGTCGAGGCGTTCGTCGCGGGCGGCCCAGGCTTCGGCGAGGAGGCGGTGGGATTCCAGGCGGTGCTGGTGGTCGTAGGCGATCGTCGTGGCCAGGACCTCGTCGGCGGCGCTGACGCGGCGGAGCGCGGCGAGGCGGGTGGCGACATCGTCACCGGTGCCGACGAAGCGGGTGGCGATCCGGTCTTCGACCAGCCGTTCCTGCTCCTCGGTGAGCGGCGGCACCGAATCGGGGGCGAGGTAGTCGGCGGCGCCCGCCCCGCTGCGGATGCTGTGCACCCAGTGCCCGTACCCGCGGGCCCGGTACTCCGCCGTTTCCTCGTCCGGGGCGACGAGCACGTCGGCCGAGATCACCGCGTACGGCTCGGCCAGCACCGCCGAGGGCCGGAAGGCGGCCCGGTAGGCGGCGATCGCGGCCAGCGCGGTGCCCGGCGCGACGTGGTAGGCCGCGGCGAAGGGCAACCCGAGCCGCCCGGCCAGCTCCGCGCTCTCCCCGGCCGAGCTGCCGAAGATCCACAGCCGCACCTGCGCGCCCTCGCCGGGCACCGCGTGCAGCGCGACCCCGTCACCGGTCACGAAGCTGCCGTCCAGCAGCCCGCGGATCTGCGCGACCTGCTCGGGGAAGTCCAGCGGCTGCGCGCCGGGCAGCTGCAGCGCCTGCAGCGCGGCGACGAAGCGGGAGCGGTCGGTGATCCGCCCCGGATCGAACGGCGGCGGCACCACGACCCCGTCGCGCACCTCGGTCTCGCGCGGCGCCTGCGGCGTGCCCGCCTCCGCGCCGAACTGCGCCTTCCGATGCCCGGAGCGCCCGATCCCGAGATCCAGCCTGCCCGGGTACAGCGCGTCGACGGTGCCGAACGCCTCCACCACCGAGGCCGAGGTGTGGTGCCCGACCTGCACCGCCGCGGTGCCGACCCGGATCCGCTCGGTGGCGGCCGCCACCAGCCCGAGCAGCGTCACCGAGGACGAGCTCGCCACCCGCACGAAGTGGTGCTCGGCCAGCCAGTACCGGTGGTACCCCCACCGCTCCGCCCGCTGCGCGAGGTCGACGGTGTCGCGCAGCGCCTGCGCCGGGGTGGAGCCCGCGCTGATCGGCGCCAGATCGAGGATCGAGAGCGGGACGTTCATGAGGCACGCTCCGTCCGCGGGTCCTGCTCGCCCGCTTCGATCGCGACCCGCAGCCGGTTGCGCTCCGGCGCCACCGGGCAGGTCGCGTAGGGGGTGAAGGCGCAGGGCAGGTTGGTGGCCCGGTTGAAGTCGAGCAGCACGCCGCCGTCCGCGTCCGGGGCCGGGATGCTCAGCGCCCGCGCGCCGGGGTAGCTGGTGATGCCGCTGGTGGCGTCGGTGAAGAGCACCCGCAGGTCGTCGCCGACCCCGAAGACGACCAGCTGCTCGGTGACGCCGTTCAGCTCGAACTCGACGGTGCCGACCGCCGCGTGCCGGTGCTCCAGCCCCGCGACCACCGCGCCGGTGGTCACCGTCTCCGGCTCGGCGAACCGGGTGAACCGGCCCGCGAGCACCCACTCGGGGGCGGGCGGGTAGGCCGGGATGTCGCGGAAGGTGACCAGCGCGGGCGAGGCCGGGTCGTGCACCCGCACCGCGTACTGCCCGGTGCGCCGGATGACCTCCAGCACCCGGTCGTCGTGGCGCACGGTGACGCCGGGCGCGCCCTCGACCGGGCGCACGATGTGCACGCCCGCGATCCTGCTGCCCTCGTGGTCCAGCCGGTCGCCGGGGCGGGCGGTGATGAAGACCTTGTCGTCGGTCACCCACCAGGTGCCGGGGATGCCGTCGACGCGCTCCGGGGCGTCGGTGAGCCAGTGCAGCGCGGTGAGGCTGAGGAAGCCGAGCGGGTCGCGCAGCCGGTCGACGCGCGCGCGGTGCCAGCGCTCCCACTCGCGGGCGAAGTGGGTGGCCGATTCGGTGGTGACGGCGGTCATGACGCGCGGACTCCTTCGCTGCGGTGTTCGGGAACAGAAGGTCGGCGGGCCGGGTGCGCGAGCCCGAGGTGCTCGCGCAGCGTGCCGCCGGTGTACTCGGTGCGGAAGCTGCCGCGCTCCTGCAGTTCAGGCACCACCCGGTCGACGAACTCGTCGAGGCCGTGCGGGGTCAGGTGCGGGACCAGGATGAAGCCGTCGGCGGCGTCGGTCTGCACGTAGGTGTCGATCTGCTCGGCGACGCCCGCCGGGGTGCCGACGAACTGCTGCCTGCTGGTGACCTCGATGACCAGCTGCCGGATGGACAACTTCTCCGCCTCGGCCTTCGCCCGCCACTCGGCGGCGACGGCGAGCGGGTCCCTGCGGTGCCGCACCCGGCCGCGGGTGATGGTGACGTCGCCGGAGGGCTCGACCTCGGGCAGCGGCCCCTCCGGGTCGTAGCCGGAGAGGTCGCGGCCCCACACCTGCTCCAGGAAGGAGATCGCGGTCTGCGGGCTCACCTGCTGCAGCCGGATCCGCGCGGCGCGCACGTGCGCCTCGGCGTCGGTGTCGCCGAGCACGAAGGTGGCGGCGGGCAGGATCTTCAGCTCGTCCCGGTCCCGGCCGTACTTGGCGAGCCGGTCCTTGACGTTCGCGTAGAACGCCCGGCCCGCCTCCAGGGTGCCGTGGCCGGTGAAGATGGCGTCGGCCGAGCGGGCGCCGAACTCGCGGCCGCCGTCGGAGTCGCCCGCCTGCAGCAGCACCGGGTGCCCCTGCGGGCTCGGCGGGAGCACGGAGCGGCCGGTGAAGGCGACGTGCTCGCCGCGGAACACCGTCTCCGGCACGTCGTGCGCGAAGATCCCGGCCGCCCGGTCGACCACGAGTGCGTCCGCGGGCCAGGCGTCCCAGAGCGCGCGGGCGGCGTCCACTACCTCGGCGGCGCGCTCGTAGCGCTGCTCGTACTCCAGGTAGCCGCCGCGCCGGAAGTTCTCGCCGGTGAAGGCATCCGACGAGGTCACGACGTTCCAGGCGGCCCGGCCGCCGGAGAGGTGGTCCAGCGTGGCGAACTGCTTGGCCAGCTCGAACGGCTCGTTGAAGGTGCTGTTGATGGTCCCGGCCAGCCCGAGCTTCTCGGTGACGCCCGCGAGCGCGTCCAGCACGGTGAAGGTGTCCGGGCGGCCGACCACGTCCAGGTCGTGGATCCGGCCCAGGTGCTCGCGCAGCCGCAGCCCCTCGGCCAGGAAGAAGAAGTCGAAGAGGCCGCGCTCGGCGGTCCTGGCCAGGTGCTCGAAGGAGGCGAAGTCGACCTGGCTGCCGGACTCCGGGTCGCTCCAGACCGTGGTGTTGTTGACGCCGGGGAAGTGCGCCGCCAGGTGCACCTGCTTCTTCCGCGCGGTCATAGGGTCGCTCCTCCGAGTGCGTAGCGGCTCGCCGGGCGCGCCAGCCCGAGGCGGTCGCGCAGGGTGCTGCCGGATTCCGGTGGGGTGTGGCCGAGCCTGCCCAGCGCGGGGAGCGCGGCGGCAAGGGCGAGCGGGCGCAGCACGATGCCGTCGACGGCGCCGGAGAGCGCGACCAGGGTGGCGCGCAGGGTGTCGGTGGTGCCGATGTGCGCGGCGCCGGTCGCGGCCGGGAACCAGCCGTTCAGCTCGGCCACCTCGGCCTCCGCCCGCTCGACGGTCGCGGCGAGGTGGATGTCGAGATCGGCGAGGACGAAGACGCCGTCCGGGTCCCGACCGGCGGCGGCGACCGCGGCGCGCAACCGGTCCCGCTGCGCGGCCAGCGCCTCCGGTGCGGCGGCGTCGACCCGGATCAGGTCGGCGCGGCGCACCGCGACCGCGGTGGCCGGGGTACCGTCGGCGCCCGCCCGCACCGCGACCACGGGCTGCCCCTGCGGGGAGCGCGGGGTGATGGAAGGCCCCTTGACGGAGAAGTTGTCGCCGACGAAGTCGATGTAGTGCAGCTTCTCCCGGTCGATGAAGCGGCCGGTCGGGACATCGCGGATCTCCGCACCGTCCTCCCAGCTGTCCCAGAGCCGCGCCGCGACCTCGATCGCCTCGTCCGCCTCGTGCCAGAGCGCGGGGGCGTCCTGCTCGGGTTTGCGGCCGAAGGCGGCGGCCTGCTCGGCGCCGGGCGAGACGGTGACCTCCCAGCCCGCCCGGCCCAGGGTCGCGAAGTCCAGCGCCTGAATGGATTTGGATAGGTGGAACGGCTCGGTGTGGGTCACCGCGGCCTGCGGCAGCAACCCGATCCGGCCGGTGCGGGCGGCGACCCGCGCCGCGACGGCGACCGCGTCCAGTCGGCCGCGGGTCACGCCGGGGCCGCCCTGCTGCAGGGCGAAGGAGTCGGGGAGGAAGAGCAGGTCGGCGCCTGCCGCCTCCAGCGCGGTCACCGCGTCGGCCCAGTAGCCGCCGGTGAAGAGCTCCTCGGCGCGCGAGTCGGGGCGGCGCCACGAGGCGGGGTGGGCGCCGGTGCCCACCGCCTCGACCCCGAGCAGGAACGGAATGCTCACAGTGACTCCTTGTCCGGGGTTCGCGGCCGCGGGACGGCGGCCAGCAGCTCGCGGGTGTACTCGTGCGCCGGTGCGGTGAAGATCTCCGCGGTGCGGCCGGTCTCGACGATCCGGCCGTGCCGCATGACCGCGACCCGGTCGCTGATCCGGCGCACCACCGCGAGGTCGTGCGAGATGAAGAGGTAGGCGAGCCCGAGCCGCTGCTGCAGCTCGTCCAGCAGCGCCAGGATCTGCGCCTGCACCGAGGCGTCCAGCGCGGAGACCGGCTCGTCCAGTACGAGCAGCTCGGGCTGCAGCGCCAGGGCGCGCGCGATGGCGACCCGCTGCCGCTGCCCGCCGGAGAGCTCGGCGGGCCGCCGCCCGGCGTACGCCGCGCCGAGCCCGACCTGCTCCAGCAGCTCCGCGGCGCGCGCGGCGCGCGCCGTCCGGTCGCCGACGCGGTAGGCGCGCAGCGGCTCGGCCACGATGTCCGCCACCCGCCGGCGCGGGTCCAGGGAGCCGTACGGGTTCTGGTACACGATCTGGAAGCGGCGGCGCAGTTCGCGCAGCTTCCGGCCGCGCAGCGCGGTCAGCGGGTTGCCGTCGAACTCGACGGTGCCCGCGTCCGGGTCGGCGAGGCGCAGCGCGAGCCGCGCGGTGGTCGACTTGCCGGAGCCGGACTCGCCGACCAGCGCCAGCGTCTCGCCGCGATCCAGCTCCAGCCCGACGCCGTCCACCGCGGTCAGCGCCGCGCCGCCGAGCCGGAACCGTTTGCGCAACCCGGTGATCCGCAGCAGCGGCTGCTCCGCGCGCGGCCGTTCGAGGCGGCCCGCGTCGGTCGCGGCCAGACCGGGGGAGGAGTCGAGGAGCTCCCGGGTGTACGGGTGTTCAGGGGCGGTGAGCAGCCGCGCGGTCGGCCCCTCCTCGACCACGGCGCCGTGCCGCAGCACCACCAGGCGGTCCGCGCGCTCGGCGGCGGTGGCCAGGTCGTGCGTGATGAGCAGGACGGCGGCGCCGCGGGCGGCGGTGCGCTCGGTGAGCCGGTCCAGGACCCGGCGGGCGACGGTGGCGTCCAGCGCGCTGGTCGGCTCGTCGGCGATCACCAGGTCGGGGGAGCAGGCCAGCGCGGTCGCGATCAGCACCCGCTGCCGCTGCCCGCCGGAGAGCTGGTGCGGGTACTGCCTCGCCCGGTCGGCGGGGCGGTCCAGCCCGGCCTCGCCGAGCAGCTCGACCGCGCGCGCGGCGGCATCGCGCCGCCCGGCCCTGCCGTGCACCAGCAGCGCCTCGGCCACCTGGGCGCCGATGCGCTGCACCGGGTTCAGCGAGAGCCCGGGATCCTGCGGCACGAAACCGATGCGCGCGCCGCGCAGTTCGCGCAGGGCGCGCTCGGAGCGGTGGTCGACCGGCTCGCCGTCGAACTCCAGCGCGCCGCCGTCGATCTCGGCGTTCGCCGGGAGCAGCCCGATCACCGCCTGCGCGAGCGTGGACTTGCCGGAACCGGATTCGCCGACCAGCGCCACCACCTCGCCGGGGTGGATATCGAGCGAGACGCCGTCCAGCGCGGTCACCGGACCGTCGCCGGTGCGGTAGCGGACCCGCAGGTCGGAGATCCGCAGCAGCGCGGTGCGGACCGGTTCGGCAACCGCTGTCATGCGGCACCTCCTCGCATGATCGCGGGCCCTTCGTGGTTTAGCTGCGCTCCCGCCTCCGGGCCTGACGCGATCATGCGGCGTCCTCCCGGCTCAGGGCGCGGCCCGCCTGCTGTGCGGCGAGCACGACCGCCACGATCACCAACCCGGGCAGGGTCGTCATCCACCAGGCGGTGGCGAGGAAGTTGCGGCCCTCGGAGATGAGCGAGCCCCACTCCGGGTCCGGCGGCTCGGCGCCGTAGCCGAGGAAGCTCAGCGCCGAGACGGCGAGCACCGCCATCCCGAACTCGACCGTGGCCAGCGCGAGCACCGGCTGGTACGAGTTCGGCAGCACGTGCCCGGCCAGGTTGGCGTACCAGCGCACCCCGGAGGCGTGCGCCGCCTCCACGTAGTCGGCGTGCCGCACCCGCAGCACCTCCGAGCGCATCACCCTGGCGAAGTTGGCGACCAGCGAGATGCCGACGGCGATCGCGACATTCGTCGTCCCGAAGCCGAGCGCGGTGACCAGGGCCAGCGCCAGCAGCAGCTGGGGGATGGAGAGCAGCACGTCGACCACGCGCATGACCGCGGCGTCGACGATGCCGCCCGCGGCGCCGGCGAGCAGGCCGAGCAGGGTGCCCGCGACCAGGGCGATGCCGACCGCGAGCAGCGTCGCGGAGAGCGAGGCGGCGGCGCCGTGCACCATCCGGGTGTAGAGGTCGCGGCCCAGGTTGTCGGTGCCGAACCAGTGCGCCGCGCTCGGCGCGCTGAACTTCTCCCGCGGCACGCCGGTGAGCGGGTCGCCGCTCGCGAAGAACGACGGCGCCAGCGCCCAGCCCACCACGACCAGCAGCACCAGCACCGACAGGACCAGCGGGATCCGGCCGCGCAGTCCGCGAGCGGCCCGCCGCACCCGGTCCGGGAGGGAGCCCGATCCGCGGTCGCCCGCGACCAGTCCGGCGCCCGACTTCCCCGCCGCGTCCGTGCCGCCGGCCCGCCCCGTGGTCGAACCGCCGTCCGGGGCCGTGGTGGACCCGCCCGCCTGCGCCGCGTCCGGGCCGCGGCGCCCGGACCCGCCCTGCTTCAGCAGCTCAACCACGGGCCGCCACCTCCTCGAGCGCCTCGTTCGCCCGCTCCCGCCCGCCGACCGTGGCGATCCGCGGGTCGAGCAGCGGGTAGAGCAGGTCGACGGCGAGGTTCACGACGACGAAGACCAGCGCGGTGACCAGCACGATCCCCTGCACCACCGGAATGTCCTGGGCCAGCACCGAGGTCTGGGTGAGCCGCCCGAGCCCCGGCCGGGCGAAGACCGTCTCCACCACCACCGACCCGGCCAGCATGGTGCCGACCAGCACGCCCGCGATGGTGAGCGCGGGCACCGCCGCGGGCCGGGTGACGTGCCGCCACTGCACCCGGCGCCGGGAGGCGCCCTTGGCCAGCGCCACCGCGGTGAACGGCTGCCGCCAGGTGGTCGCGAAACCGGCCGCCAGCACCTGCGCGAGCACCGCGCCGATCGGCAGCGCCAGGGTGATCGCGGGCAGCACCGTGCCGCGCAGCCCGGAGCCGCCGAAGGCGGGCGCCCAGTGCAGCCGGAAGGAGAAGAGCTGCAGCAGGAGCAGCCCGGTCCAGAAGGTCGGCACCGCCACCGCGACCGGCGGCAGCGCGAGCAGCGCGGTACGCAGCCGCGGCACCCGGGTCGAGCTCGCCGCCACGGCCACCGCGACCCCGCCCACCAGCGCGAACACCAGCGCGAGGGTGGTCAGCCCGAGCGTGGCGGGGAGTACCTCGAGGATGGCGTCGGTGACCGGCTGCCCGGTCGCCACCGAGCGGCCGAAGTCGCCGTGCAGCGCGTTCCCCAGCGCGCTCAGGTACTGCTCCCAGAGCGGCTTGTCCAGCCCGTAGCGGGCGCGGAGCTCGTCGATGGCGGCGACGTCGACGGGCGAGTTCCCCGCCCCGCCGTCCGCCGCGATCGCCACCGGGTCGGCGGGCAGCAGGTAGAGCACGATGAAGGAGACCGTGAAGGTCGCCCACAGCACCCACACCGCCTGCAGCAGCCGCCCACCCAGATAGCGCGCCACGATCAGCGCCCGCTCAGCCAGGCATCGAAGAACTGCAGCCGCGCCGACGCCTCGAACTTCAGGTCGTTGGTGTTCGGCCCGACCCCGATCGCCTGCGACAGCTCGATGGTGGGGAGCCACAGCCCGGCGTCGAGCACCTGACCCTGCGCGGTGCGGATGAGCTCGGCGCGGGCCGCCGTGTCCACGGTGCGCAGCTGGGCGTCGAGCGTCTGGTCCAGCGCGGGGATCGCGGCGCGGCGGTTCAGGTTGCGGCCGTCCAGCCCGAAGGTGGCGCGCAGGATGTCGCCGTCGGCCCTGGTCGAGTTGTAGTAGACCGAGTCGAAGTCGCCGGAGTTCTGCCGCGCGGTGTACTCGCCCTGGGAGACCAGCTCCAGCCGCAGGTCCACCCCGACCTGGCGCAGCTGCTGCTGCACCAGCTCCAGGATCGCCTGGTTGCCCGCGAAGACCTGGCTGAAGGTGACGCCGAAGCTCAACCGCTCCCCGTCCCTGGCCCGGATCCCGTCGGCGCCTGGCACCCACCCGGCCTGGTCGAGCGCGGCCTTCGTGGCGGCCTGGTCGAACCTCAGGCGGGCGGAGAGATCCTGATAGCCGGGGGTTTTCGCACCGAGCACGCTGGTGGCGGTGGCGAACTGCGGGCCGAGCACGGTGTCGATCAGCTCCTGCCGATCGATCGCGGTGAGCAGCGCCGCGCGGACCGCGGGGTCGCGCAGTGGGCCGCGGGTCACATTGGGCTGCAACCCGAACACCACGCCCGGGTTGGCGGTGGTGAGCACGCTGCCGCCGGTGGCCTCGATCTGCGGGGCGTCCTGCGGCAGCGCGTCGCTCACCGCGTCCAGCTGGTTCGAGGAGAGGCTGCCGGTGCGCACCCCGGACTCCGGGACCACGGTGAACTCGATCCGGTCCAGGTGGGCCTCGCCGTCGTGGCCGAAGACCTCGGAGCCCCAGGCGTACCCGGCCCGCTTGACCAGCGTCGCGGAGACGTTCTGGGTGTAGGAGGCGTAGGTGAACGGCCCGCTGCCGATGATCTTCTCGCCCTGGCAGCGCTCCTCGGGGGCGGCCGCGTTGGTGGCCTCGGCGAGGATGCCGAGCTGCGAGGTCGATGAGCCCTGCAGGAACTGGGCATTGGGGCGGTCGAAGGCGACCCGCGCGGTGCGCTGGTCCAGCACCGTGGTCCCGGTGTAGCCGGTGAGGTAGCTGGCGGCCAGCGGCGCCTTGGCCGCGCCGATCCGGCCGACGGCGTCGAAGGTGCGCTTGACCGAGTCGGCGGTCACCGGGCTGCCGTCGCTGAAGGTCGCGTTCTCGGCGAGGGTGAAGGTGAAGGTGGTGGCGTCCGGGGAGATCTCCCAGCTGCGCGCCAGCCACGGCTTCAGCTCGCCGGTCCGCGGGTCCTGGTCGGTCAGCGAGTCGACGACCTGCCTGGTCACGTAGATGGTCTGGTTGCTGCCTGCCTGGGCCGGGTCGGCGCAGGTCGGGGCCTGGGAGAGGCCGTAGCGCAGCGTGCCGCCCGGCTGCGGCGGCCCGGCGTCCGCGCCGGAGCCGCCGGTGTCGCCACCGCAGCCGGTCAGCACGGCGGCGGCCGCGGCGGTGGCGGCGAGCGCGGCGAGGGGACGGATCACGGTGCGGCTCCGGTGGTCTCGGCGGGTCACGGCTGCTTCTTCGGCAGGCCGGGCGGGTTGATCCGCGATGCGGGCAGCGCCTCGCTCTGCAGCGACCAGCGGTCGATCACCTTCCGATAGCTGCCGTCCGCGATCACGTGCTGCAGCGCCGCATGGATCGGGCCGATCAGCCCGTTGTCCTTGCGGGTGAGCACCGCGATCTCGCCCTGCAGCTGCTCGCCCGCGCCGGAGAAGGTGGCGACGATCCTCGACTCCTTCGTGGTGGTGGAGTGGTAGACCGCGCTCGGGTTGGGGCCGATGTAGCCGTCCAGTCGGCCGGAGGCGAGCGCCAGGTAGTAGTCGCTGGTCTGCTGGTAGTAGGCGATCTCGATGGGGGCGAGCCCCTCGGCCAGGTTCTGCTCGTTCCAGCGCACCAGCAGCTGCTCCTGGTTGGTGCCGGTGCCGACGCCGATCCGCCTGCCCGCCAGGCTGGTCCGGTCCTTGTACTCCAGGCCGCCCTCCGCGGGCACCTCCAGCGCGACATTGTCCTGCCGGTAGGTGGCGAAGTCGTACTTCTCTTTGCGCTCCTCGGTGACGGTGACATTGCTGATGAAGACGTCCACCTCGCCGGAGTCGACCCGGACGAAGTTGTTCGACCAATCCGCGACCTGGATGTCCAGCTCCAGCCCGAGCACATCCGCGACCAGCTGCGCGAAGTCGATCTCGGAGCCGACCACGGTCTTGTCGTCGGTGGCGTAGAAGCGCAGCGGCGGCGTGGTGTTCGACGAGCCGGTCACCACCAGCGTGCCGCGGTCCCGGATCGGCTGCGGCACCAGCGCCGCGATCTCGTCCACCTTCGCCACCCGGACCCGGCCCTCCTGGGCGGGCGAGAGATCGAAGACGACGCCGTCGGCGGTCTGCACCTGGTCGGCCTGCTCGGGGCCGCCGCAGCCGGTGACCAGCAGGGTCACGGCGGCGGCGAGGCCGGCGAGGGCGGTGAGCTTCATCGGGTACCTGTTCGGATCGGGGCGCCAGGCGAAGGGCGCTCATCGGACGGGGCCTGCCGGTCGGCGGCGCCGTTTTCCTGTCGCACGAGCGGGGGCCCTGCGGGGCTACGCTGCGCTCCCGCCTCCGGGCCTGACCCGCTCCCGCGGAAACGGGCCAGGAAGGCCCGGGTGCGTGCGTGTTCGGGGGCGTCGAGCACCTGCGCGGGCGGGCCCTGCTCGACGATCACGCCGTCGTCCAGGAAGACCACGGTGTCGGCGATCTCGCGGGCGAAGGCGATCTCGTGCGTCACGATGACCAGCGCGGTGCCGCCGTGCGCGAGGTCGCGGATCACCGCGAGCACCTCGCCGACCAGCTCGGGGTCGAGCGCGGAGGTCGGCTCGTCGAAGAGGATCACCGGGGGGCGAAGCGCCAGCGCGCGGGCGATCGCCACCCGCTGCTGCTGCCCGCCGGAGAGCCTGCGCGGGTAGGCGTCGGCGAAGGCGCCGATCCCGACCCGCTCCAGCAGCGTCCGCGCCTCGGCCTCGACCTCGGCGCGCGGCCTGCGCTGCGCGGAGCGCGGGGCGAGGGTGACGTTGTCCAGCACGGTCAGGTGGCCGAAGAGGTTGAACTGCTGGAAGACGAAGCCGATCCGGGAGCGCTGCCTGCGCACCTCGCGGTCCGGCAGTGCGTGCAGCTTGCCGCCGCGCAGCCGGTAGCCGATGAGCTCGCCCGCCACGTGCACGGTGCCCGCGTCCAGCGGCTCCAGGTGGTTGAGCACCCGCAGCAGCGTCGACTTGCCCGACCCGGACGGGCCGATCAGCGCGACCACCTCGCCGGGGCGCACGGTCAGGTCGATCCCGCGCAGCACCGGGGTGGCGCCGAAACCCTTGCGCACGCCGCGCAGCTCGACCGCGGCGGTCATCGGGTGGCCCCGCGCGGCACGGCGGTGGTGGCCTCGCTCAGGAACGCGCGCACCCGCTGCAGCGGCGTCGGCGGCAACTCCCTGGTTGCGCCCTTGGCGTAGTGCCGCTCCAGGTAGTACTGCACGATCGAGAGCACCGTGGTGAGCACCACGTACCAGACGGTGGCCACCATGAGCAGCGGCACCACCCGCCCGCTCCGGCCGAAGATCACCTGGACCTGGTAGAAGAGCTCGGCGATCGCCATCACCGAGACGATCGAGGTGCCCTTGAACAGGCTGATCACCTCGTTGGTCGCGTTCGGCAGGATCGAGCGCATGGCCTGCGGCGCGATCACCGTCCGGAATTGCCGCCACCGCGGGATGCCGAGCGCCGCCGAGGCTTCCAGCTGGCCCGGGTCGACCGCGAGGTACCCCGCCCTGATGATCTCGGCGGCGTAGGCGGCCTGGTGCAGCGCCAGCCCGATCACCGCGGCGGTGAAGCCGCTGATCACGCCGTTGACCTCGAAGTCGACGAAAGCCGGGCCGAACGGGATGCCGATCGAGAGGTGCTTGTACAGGTAGGCGATGTTGAACCAGAAGAGCAGCTGCACGATCAGCGGGATGGAGCGGAAGGCCCAGACGTAGGTCCACGCGATCACTTGCAGCACCGGGTTGTTCGAGAGCCGCCCGACGGCGACCAGGGTGCCGAGCACGAACCCGAGCACCGTGCCCCACAGCGTGAGCTCGATGGTGACCTGCAGCGCGGCCAGCACCGAATCGGCGGTGAAGTACTGCGCGAAGGTCGGCCAGTCCCAGCCGGGGTTGGTGATCAGCCCGTGCGCGAACTGCGCCACCACCACCAGCGCCGCGATCGCCACCACCCAGCGCCACGGGTGGTACTGCCTGGCGACGGCGGGCAGCTCCGGGTCGTCCTGCTGCCGCGGCGGCGCCGCGGTGACGGACGCACTCATCGCGGGGTCCTCATGTGTCGTTCCTCCATCGGTCCCGGCGGTAGCTCGAGCCGAGTCATCATGCGAGCAGGCGGCGGTGGCGGTCGAGGGTAGAAATCACCGTGAACGGAGTCCTTCACTCCGGCTCGGGGGCTGCGGAGAATGTGGGGGCCGAGGGGGACACGCACATACCTTTTCTTGATTGCTGCGTGTTTGCCCGGCGCGGTTGCCTGGGTTCGGGGCAGTAGCCCGGTAGCGTCCGTGGCCTCATCGATGTCGAGGAGTGCCCGCCATGCGCCTGCCGAAGCGTTCGCTCGCCCGCGGTGCCGCCGTCGCCGCGCTCACCCTCGCGCTGGCGGGCACCCCAGGGCTCGCCGCCGCCGCGCCCGCCCCCGGTGACCCGCTCGCCGCCTACCGGACGATCGTCGAGACCCTCGGCGCGCTCGGCGTCCAGCCCTTCCTGTACCCGACCGCGGCGCCGTTCTGCGCCGACGGCGCGCCGCTCGGGCTGGTGCCCGCCGTCGCGGGCGCGGTGCCCGGCCCCTGGCCCGGCGCGCTGCTCCCCATCCCGGGGCTGGACCAGGCCGCCGTCCGCGCGGGCCAGGTCATGTTCACCTTCCTGCCCGCGGGCAGCACCGACGGCTCCGGCATGCAGGTCCTCTGGCTCAACACCGCGACCGGCCGCAGCGGCGCCGCCGCCATGGGCTCGCTCGGCGACGTCGCCGCGGGGCTGCTCCCCGCCGGCCTCCCGCCCGAGCTGCGCGCCATCGCCGAAGCCGCCGTGCGCGACTTCCTCACCAGGGCCATCCCGGTCGGCGGCGTCCGCGCGGTCCCGGTCGACACCGGCCGGGGCACCGTCCTCGCCGCCGTCTTCGGCTCGGTCCGCAACGGCGACACGACCTGCTTCTTCCTCCCGACCGTTGGGATCACGAACGTTCCGTGAGGGTGCGGTCCTTCCAGCGCAGTTGGTCGCGGGCCTTGGCGCGGTGCGAGCGGACCGAGAGGCGGGCGTAGGCGGCGATCGCGAGGGGGTGGGCGAGGGCGGAGGCGACGTCGGCGGGGGCGGGGCGGCGGCCGGTGTCGAGGGTGCGGGCCAGGAGGCGGGCGGTGACGGCGAGGGCGTAGCCCGCGGCGCCCGCGCGGCGGGCGGGGCCGCGGGCGAGGAGCGCGGCGAGCGGGGGGAGTTCGTAGGCGATGGCGGCGACGGCGCCGACGGCGATGGCGGCGGCGGGGGAGCCGCCGTAGGCGGACCAGAGCCAGCGGGTGTAGCCGGCGTCGAGGGCGGCGGCGCCGCGGTACATGCGGGTGCGGGCGTGCGGGCCCGCGGCGGCGACGGCGGTGCGGTGGCCCGCGCGGCGCAGGGCGCGGGCCAGGTCGATGTCCTCGGTGGCGCTGGCGGCGACCACCTCGTGGCCGCCCGCGGCGCGGTAGGCGGCGGTGTCCATGACCAGGAACTGGCCGCAGCCGAGCGCGGTGGAGGTGCGCAGGCCGCGCTCGGCGAGCCGGACCGGGAGCGTCGATCCCCACGACCAGACCAGCAGCGGCTGCAGCAGCGCCTCGTAGCAGGTGCCCGCCAGCTGGTGCGGCCAGGGGGAGAGCAGGCCGAGGTGGTCGGCGCGCAGCGCGGTGACCGCGGCGGCGACGGCGCCGGGGGCGAGCCGGACGTCGGCGTCCAGGAAGACCAGGACCGGGCTGTCGGCGAGTTCGGCGAGGCGGGCGCAGGCGGCGGCCTTGCCGGTCCAGCCGGGCGGGGGCTCGCGGTCCGAGCGCAGCACGGTGATCCGCGGGTCGCCGCCCGCCGCGCGGCGGGCCGCCTCCTCGGTGCCGTCGGTGGAGGCGTCGTCCAGGATCAGCACCCGCATTCGGGGGACCCCGGTCTGCGCGCGCAGATCGGTGATCAGCCGGGGGAGCAGGGCGACCTCGTCGCGGGCCGGGACGCAGACCGTCACCGGCTCCAGCACGGCGGCGCCCGGCGGCGGGAGCCTGCGCACGGTCGCCAGGTTGTACCCGGCGAGCAGCGCGCTCACCCCGGCCAGCGCCGCGCCCGCCCGCACGGTGGGAACCGATGCGCCGCGCAACACCCGCGCGGCAGCGCGAAGGACCATCCGCTCAGCGGTTCCCGCGCACCGAGCTCAACCAGCGGCCGGGGGTGAACCCCTTCGGCGCGCCGGGGACCGGCGGGTTGCGGTCCAGGTACGCCACCGCCGCCACCATGGCGGCGACGGCGAGCGTGATGCCGCCCATGATCCCGGCCCAGCCCGCGAACGAGCGGGTGTTCGGGTCGGCGTAGCTCACCTCGGCGCGCAGCGTGGAGACGTCACCGGCGGGCAGCTTCCAGGAGACGACGTCGTCGCCCTCGCGGTTGCCGTTGGTCTTGGCCACCCTGGCCGGGAAGGCCACGGTGAACTGCACGTCGGAGCCGTGCGGCGGCAGCGTCTCCAGGTCGACCCGGCCGAGCAGGCTGACCAGGTCGCCGGTGCGGGTGAACTGCAGCTGGAACATGCCCTGGGTCTGCTCGGAGAGCCCGGAGAGCTGCTGCACCTCGCCGAACGACAGGTCGTCGAAGAAGACCTGGCTGCCGACGTAGCCGTCCTGGCTGTACGCCTCCACCCTGAGCTTGCCCGCCAGCGTCTCCGGCACGGTCAGCTGCGGGCCCTTGTCGCTCGGCTCCACCGGGACGACGGCGGCCACGATCCGCCCGGAGACCCGGTCGTTCGAGGAGACACCCATCGAGACCTGCGCGCGCAGGCAGCCCGCCAGCGCCGGGACCAGCAGGCTCGCCAGCAGCAGCGCGCCGATCAGCCGGGTGCGGGCGGGCCGGGAGCGGAGCACGGCGCGGAGCCCGCGCGGGGGCCCGGGACGGGCCGGAGCGACGGGCACGACGGAGCGGGGACTCGGTTGCACGGCTCACATCGTGCCAGGCGCGCCGCTCAGGGTGCCACGCGACGGGCGGCCCGGTTCCGCGCGGCGCTCCGCGCGGCATGGACCAGCAGTGGAACTCCCAACAGGCCCATGCCGACGAGCCCGTACCCGGCCGACCACGGCAGCCCGAGAAAGGCCAGGTGCGCCAGGGCGGAGCCGAGCCAGGTCCAGAGGAACACCGCGACCGGCACCGCGGGCCCGGCACCCGGGGTCCCGCGGCCGCGCCGGGCCCTGCGCTCGGAGGCGGTCATGAGCGCGCCCATGAGCAGCGCCACCAGGAACCAGCCGAGGTAGTTGGTGAGCGGGATGGCGGGCAGCCCCGGCAGCCCGGCGTCGGTGACGCACCAGGTCCACTGGCCGTTGGTCACCATCTGCGGGTCGAGGAAGAGGTCCCAGCCGACGGCGCCCACCGCGGTGAGCGCGATGCGGGCGAGCGGGGTCCGGCAGAGCAGCCCCGCCACCACCCAGACCGGGTAGACGCCGCCGGTCCAGGCCAGCGGGACGGCGAGCGGCACGTCGGCCAGCGCCGGTTCCAGCTTGCCGACGGCGTAGGCGTAGCAGCCGAACGGGTAGCCGGTGGCGGTGCCGATCAGCTCGGAGAGCAGCCCGATCCCGGAGAGGATGGCCAGCGTGCGCAGCGCGTAGGCCGCGCCGAACGCCGCCACCGCGTGCGCCAGCGCGGTGCCCGCGAGCAGCACGACCACGAGCGTGGTGACCCGGTCGCGCGCGGTGCCGTCGGTGAGCGGGTAGGCGATCTGGGCCGCGACCAGCAGCGCCGCGAGCAGCGCCGCGACCGGCGCGCCCTGCGCCACCCGCCGGAGCGAGTTCACCGTCGCTTACCCCGCGCCAGGCGGCGCAGCGGACCGCCGCGGCCGAGCACCGCCTGTGCGGTGCGCCGCCCGGCGGCGCCGGAGACCCCGCCGCCCGGGTGCGTGGAGGCGCCGGTGAGGTACAGCCCCGGCGCGCCGGGCACGGTGCCCTGCGCCAACTCGGGCAGCGGCCGCCACATCATCATCTGGTCCAGCGACATCTCCACGTGCATGACGTTCCCGCCGCGCAGCCCGAGCTCGCGCTCCAGGTCGAGCGGGGTCTGCGTGTACCGGTGCTCGACGGTGTCCGCGAACCCGGGGGCGAAGCCCTCCAGCTCGGCCACGATCCGGTCCGCCTCGCGCTCGCCGAGCGAATCCCAGTCGCCGTCGGCGAGCCGGTACGGGTGCCACTGCGCCCAGAGCGAGAGCTGGTGCCGCTCCGGCGGCGCGATGCTGGGGTCCAACGCGCTGAAGCTCATGGCGAGCACCACCGGCCGCGGCGGCAGCTGCCCGGCCAGCGCGGCGCCGTGCGCGCCCCAGAGCGCGCGCCGGTCGCGGACCAGCAGCTGCAGCCCGGTCGCCGAGTCCGACGGGTCGGCGCCGGGGTAGCGGGGCAGCGCGGTGGTGCCGAGCCGCACCACCATCCCGATGCCGGGCCCGACCCGGATGCGCCGCCGCCAGTCGTCCAGCGGCGCGGCCTCGAACCCGCCCGCGCCGAGCAGCTCCAGCGTCTCCAGCACGTGCGCCCCGGCCACGACGGTGCGGGCGTGCAGCACCTGCCCGGACTCGGTGCGCACCACCCAGCCGTCCCCGGCCCGGCGCAGCGCCGCCACCGCGTCGCCGGTGCGCAGCTCCCCGCCGTCGGCCCGGAGCCGGGCGGCGAGCGCGGCGGTGAGCGCCCCGCTGCCGCCGACCGCGCGGCCCGGCGGCAGCGTGTGCATGAGCGCGGCGAAGCCGACCATCGGCGCGGTGCCCGGCTCGGACATGGGCGGCCCGGACTGCGCCCCGAACCAGGCCAGCGCGGCGCGCAGCCGCTCGCTGGCGAAGGTGGCGTCGAGCAGCGCGTCCCCGGACTGCAGGAACTCCCGCGACAGCGCGGCGCCGCCGTCCGGCGCGCTCAGCCCCCAGAAGGCGCGGGCCAGCTTGCCGCCGGTCGGCGGCACCCCGAAGGCCCGCATGACCCGCGCGCTGCGCGGCCCCCAGACCTCGACGAAGCGGCGGTAGGCGGCGGCGTCGCGCGCGCCGCAGGCCGCCTCGATGCTCGCGCAGGTGCGCTCCAGGTCGCGGGCGAAGACCAGCGGCGGCTCGCCGGGCACGAAGGCCCACGGGTCGCAGTCGACGTAGCGCAGCCCGAACCGGTCCAGCTCGAGCTCCTCCACGATCCCGGTGTGCCGCACCATGAGGTGCGCCGACGAGCCGCGGTCCACCGCGTACCCGGGGAACCGCTCCACCGTGGAGACCGCGCCACCGATCACCTCGTCGCGCTCCAGCACCACCACCCGCTCGCCCGCCCGCGCCAGGTAGCAGGCGGCGACCAGGGCATTGTGGCCGGAGCCGACGACGGCGACGTCGCAGGTGGCGCTCACAGCGGCAGCGAGCGGCCGAGCACCGCGAACGGCCGGTTGTCGCCGGCGAAGACGAAGTGCCTGATCACGTCGGAGAACCCGGTGCGCCGGTAGAGCCGCCAGGCCCGGTTGTCCTCGGCCGCGACCTCGGGGGTGGAGAGCAGCACCGAGCGCTCCTGCCGGTCCTGCAGCAGCCGGGTGAGCAGCGTCGCGCCCAGCCCGCGGCCCTGCGCCGCCGGGTGCACGTGCAGCTCGGTGAGCTCGAAGTAGTCGGTGAGCAGCTCCCTGGTCGCCTGCTCGGACCAGCCGCAGCGGCGCATCCCCGCGTGCACCTGCTGATGCCACCACTGGTGCGGCGCGCCCCGGTAGCCGTAGGCGACCGCGAGGATCGGCGCCGACCCGAGGTCGACCCGGCCGTGCTCGTCCGGCTGTACCGCCGCCACCGCGCGCCAGCCCGGCCGGGTGGTGTGCTCGGTCCACATGGGGGCGCGGTGGTTCTCGGTGCCGCGCGGGTAGGCCATGGCCGCGACGTAGACGGCGAGTGCGTCGGGCAGCCTGGCGCGCAGGACCGGGACCGAGAGGTCGACGATGGTGGGCGCTGGCTGGTGATCGGTGGTGGCGGCGGTCATGTCTTCCGTCTGCTGGGGGCGGTCGATGCACATGCGCCGGCCTGCGGAATCGCCGATCCGGTCGACATGTCGGTGGCTCGCTCTATAGTCGGTGTCAATGGAATCGTTCGAATGCCTGTTCGATCTGCTGTCCATCCGGGCTGCTGCTCAGCCCCTGCCAGCACGATAGACCAGGTGCGCGAGTGTGGAGGGACCGCTGATGTCCGACGGCAATCGAACCTCCTCCGCTCCGGGTGCGTCCGGCGGGGGCCGGGGCGGGGTTGGGCCGCCCACCGGTGATTCGCCCGCCCGCCGCGGCCGGGCGGGCAGCCTGCTGAAGAAGGCCGACGGCCTGCTCATGGCCGCGGCGGGCGAGCCGGACCCGCGGGAGTGCTTCCGCACCGCCTACCTGGCCGCGCTGCGCGGCGCGGGCGCGGTGCTCGCGTTCACCGGAGCGGACACCGCGCCCCGCGCCCGCTCGCGCAATGCCTGGGTGCTGCTGCAGCGCGCCGCCCCCGAGTTCGTGATGTGGGCCGATTACTTCAGCGCGCACTCCGAGCTGCGGGCCGCGCTGGAGGCCGGGCTGGACCGCGAGATCGGCAGGCAGGAGGCGGTCGAGTTCCACTCCCGGGTCGGCGCGTTCCTGCACGACGTGGAAGATCTGCTGGCCAGCGCGGCCCGGCTGCGCCCGGCTCCGGGGTGGACCGGGGGAATGTCGGCTTGACCCGGCGGGGCAGTTGCGCACGACACCGGCGTGGTTATGTCGGAGTAGGTGGTACGCCCCTGATCGAACTCGTATCATGGGAAGCGGACAGCCGCCAAGGTCGGCTATCTGTCGCCTACGCACAGCTTGGGATAGGCGACCGCCACGCCCTAGTGCCGGGGGAGGTACCGTGCCACTCTCCGAGCACGAGCAGCGCATGCTCGAACAGATCGAGAGCGCGCTCTATGCTGAGGATCCGAAATTCGCGTCGTCCGTCCGCGGCGGGCGCCTCCGCACGACGACGAGTCGCCGGAGACTGCAGGCCGCGGCGCTCTTCGTGCTCGGCCTTGTCCTGCTCGTCGTAGGCATCGCCGTACCGGTCCGGCCGGGCGGGTTCCCCGTCATCAGCCTGGTCGGGTTCATCGTCATGTTCGCCGCGGGTGTCCTGCTGCTGGTCGGCGGCTCCCGGGCGGCCGCGCGCGCCGCGGGCGCGGAGTCCGGCGGCAGCGCCGCGGGCGGCCGCGACCGGTCTCGTGGCAATCGGCAGCAGCGCCGCTCCGGCGGCGGCTTCTCCGAACGCATGGAGGACCGCTTCCGCAAGCGGTTCGAACAGGACTGACGCTCCGCCCCTCCGCGCACAGCGAGCGACGACGGCGGCGCCACACCTCACGGTGCGGCGCCGCCGTCGTCGGCGTGTCGCGGGCGTGCCGACATTTGCCGCCGCATCCCGGCGGGTGCCGGGCGGTCGGAACGTGTCGTCTCCCACTCCGCCCCACGGGGTGCCCCACCCCGCTCCACCGGGCCGCCCGGCGATCTTCGCAACCCTCGCACCAGGGCGTTTGCTGAGCGTTTTCCAGCCATAGCCGAAAGGAATCGCCCGGCGGGTCGAACACGCATTGCACCCCCCACGCCGGTGATAGCTGGAATGACCTGCGGCGATCGATTTCCGGGGAGCCAGATCACCTCCGGTTTCGATTGAAAGTGGGGGAAAGTGGGGTAATGTGGAGCGCGCACTACACCGAGGCCGTCCGGTTCATTCCGGTAGGGAGGTATCGAAGTGTTCTTCGGTACCTACACCCCGCGGCTGGACGACAAGGGGCGGCTCACGTTGCCCGCAAAATTTCGAGACGATCTGGCGGGAGGGTTGATGGTCACGAAGGGTCAGGACCACAGCCTTGCCGTCTACCCCCGGGAGGCGTTCGCCGAGCTCGCGCGGCGCGCCGCGGCCGCGTCCCGTACCGATCCGAAGGCACGCGCCTTCGTTCGCGCACTGGCGGCGGGCACCGACGAGCAGCGTCCGGATGCCCAGGGGCGGATCACCCTCTCGATCGACCATCGGCGCTACGCCAACCTGACCAGGGACTGCGTGGTGAACGGGTCGATCGAGTTCCTGGAGATCTGGGACAAGCAGGCGTGGGAGTCCTACCTCGCCGACCACGAGGAGGACTACGCGCAAGGGAGCAACGAGTCGCTGGGCACGATCTTCTAGCCCCCGGAGCAGGCGAGTGCGGTGCGGCCTCTGCCCGGACGCGGACCCTGACGTACTTCCCCGACGCCAGGTGCCGCGCCTCGGTCAGAGACCACGGCGCATTCGCCGCCGACAGCGCTTCTCAGCCGGAATCCAGGAGGTCGAGGTGGACGACGCACAGCCGGGCCCCCGGCACGTGCCCGTACTGCTCCGGCGTTGCGATTCCCTCCTCGGCCCCGCGCTCGGTGCCCCCGGCGCCGTCTATATCGACGCCACCCTCGGCCTCGGCGGCCACGCCGAGCACTTCCTCCGCACCTACCCCGAACTCCGGCTGATCGGGCTGGACCGGGACACCACCGCGCTCGAACTCGCCGGTGCCAGGCTCGCGCCCTACGCCGACCGGATCACCCTGGTGCACACCAGGTACGACGGCATCCCGGCCGCGCTGGAGCAGGCCGGGGTCGCGCCCGGCGGGGTCTCCGGGATCCTGATGGACCTCGGCGTCTCCTCCATGCAGCTCGACCTCGCCGAGCGCGGCTTCGCCTACTCCGTCGACGCGCCGCTGGACATGCGGATGGACCCGACCACCGGCCCCACCGCCGCCGACGTGCTCAACACCTACAGCCACGGCGACCTGGCCAGGGTGCTGAAAACCTATGGCGAGGAACGGTTCGCGGGCAAGATCGCTTCCGCTGTACTACGCCGCAGGCAGCAGCGGCCGTTCGCGCACAGCGCCGAACTCGTCGAACTGCTCTATGCCACCATTCCGGCCGCCACCCGGCGCACCGGTGGGCACCCCGCCAAGCGCACCTTCCAGGCGCTGCGGGTGGAGGTGAACGCCGAGCTCGACTCGCTGCGGGCCGCGCTGCCCGCCGCGCTGGAAGCGCTCCGGGTCGGCGGTCGGCTCGTCGTGCTCGCCTACCAGTCGCTGGAAGACCGCGTGGTCAAACAGGAACTGGCGAAGCACACGGTCTCCCGCACCCCCGCCGGGCTCCCGGTCGAGCTGCCCGGCATGGGGCCGACCTTCCGGCTGCTCACCCGCGGGTCGGAGAAGGCCACCGAGGCGGAGATCGAGGAGAACCCGCGCGCCGCCCCGGTGCGGTTGCGCGCGGCCGAGCGGATCGAGGAGGGGACCCCCCCATGAGCGTGCGGGCGCGGGCCGCGGCGGCGCCCGGGCGGCTGGCCCGGCGGGTGCAGGCCGCGGAGCGGGTGAAATCCGGTGCGGCGCAGCGGGCGTACACGCGCAGGCGGGCGCGGGCGGAGCAGCTCGGGTTGCTGCCCGCGCAGTCCGCGGTGCGCAGCGTGCGGGTGGCGGGGCGGATTCCGTTCGTGATCGTCATCCTCGCGCTGCTCGGCTGCGGGCTCGCCGCCACGCTGCTGCTCACCACCCGCGCCGCCGAGGACAGCTACCAGCTCAGTGACCTGCGCGCGGCCAACCAGAAGCTGCTCGACGAGCGCGCGGCGCTGCAGCGCGAGGTGGAGGCGGCGGATTCGGCGCCCGAACTCGCCAATCGGGCACGGGAACTCGGCATGATCCCGGCGATCGACCCGGCGCGGTTGGTGATCGCGCCGGACGGGACCGTCACCGTGGTCGGTGAGCCCGCGCCCGCGCAGGGTGCGCCGGTGCCGCCGCTCAACAACAACCGCGGTGAACGGGTCGTGCCGGTGACCGCGCTGCCCCTCCCCGGCACCGCCGCCCCCGCGCCCGCCCCGGCGCCGGGCCCCGCCAGGCCCCGCGGCGAAATCGGGTCGCGGGGGGTCCCGATCGAACCGGGCAACGGTGGCCCGGAACCCCAGGGGGCCCCCGGAACCCGCGGCACCACCCCCGCC
>NZ_JBHVAK010000018.1:0-107201 GCF_042667085.1 Nocardia sp. NPDC057353 | reverse complement strand
TTTTTAAACCCCCCGCGCCCCGCGCCGTTCCCTTTCCCCCCCCCGGTGTAATTCCCCCCCGGGCCCCGGGGGCGCCCCCCCCCCCCGCCCCGCCTCCGGAGGGAAACGGTGTGCTGCTCGAAATCGGGGCGGGGAACGGCTACTTTCTCGGCGCGGCGCTCGATGCCGCGCCCGGTGCCCGCGGTATCGCGCTCGACATCGCCAAGCCCGCCGCGCGCCGCGCCGCCCGCGCCCACCCGCGCGCCGCGGCGGTTCTCGCCGACGTCTGGCGCGGCCTCCCGCTCCGCCCCGCGGTGCTGGACACCGTGCTCACCGTCTTCGCGCCGCGCAACCCGGCCGAGGTGGCGCGGGTGCTCGCCCCCGAGGGGCGCTTCGTCGTCGCCACCCCCACCGAGCGGCACCTCGCCGAGCTCATCGCCCCGCTCGGGCTGGTCCGGGTCGACCCGGACAAGGAACGCAAGCTCGAGGCCGCGCTGGAAGCCGATTTCTCGGCGCTCGGCGCCGAACTCGTCGAGTACCCCATGGCGCTCACCCGCGCCGACGCCGCGCTCCTGGTGCACATGGGCCCGTCGGCCTTCCACGCGGGCGCCGATACCGCCGCGCAGCTCGCGGCGCTCCCCGATCGACTCCGGGTCACCGCCTCCGTCCGCATCGGCACCTACTCCCCGCGCACCCCGGCCTGAACGCCCCCGCCCCGATCACGGGGCAGTGCACCGGGGCGGCGCGGCTCGCACTTTCCGCGGACCGCGCGTGCCCGCGCTCGTCAGCCCGGCGGCAACGCCGCCCCGCGGCAGGACGGGATCTCGCGCGCGAGCGCACCCGCGCGGCGACGCGGAAACCCGCGGCAGAGCGGCACCGCAGGCGCGTGCCGCCTCAGCGCACCGAGCGGTAGACCGCCTCGGTCTGCTCGGCGATCCGCGCCCAGTCGAACTCGGCGATGGCCCGCTCGCGCCCGGCGGCGCCGTACCGCGCCGCCAACTCCGGATCCGCAGCCACCCGGTTCACCGCCTCCGCCAGCCCGCGCTCGTAGTCGGCGGCGGCCGCGGGGTCGTAGTGCACCAGGTTCCCGGTCTCCCCCTCGACCACCACCTCGGGAATCCCGCCGACGTCCGAGGCGACGACGGCGGTCCCCGCCGCCATCGCCTCCAGGTTCACGATGCCGAGCGGCTCGTACACCGACGGGCAGACGAAGACCGCGGCGGCGGCGAGGATCTGCCGGATCTGCTCGGTCGGCAGCATCTCGCGCACCCAGAAGATCCCGCTGCGCCGCTCGCGCAGCTCGGCGACGGCCGCCGTCACCTCGGCCTCCAGCTCGGGCGTGTCCGGCGCCCCCGCGCAGAGCACCAGCTGGATCTCCGGGTCGAACGCGCGGGCGGCGGCGAGCAGGTGCCCGACCCCCTTCTGCCTGGTAATCCGCCCGACGAAGGCGACGATCGGCCGGTCCCGCCGCACCCCGAGCTCTGCCAAGACCTGCGGCGCCCCGGCCGCGGGCTCGCCCGGGTGCCACAGCGTCGCGTCGATCCCGTTGCGCACCACGTGCACCCGGCCCGCGTCGAGCGCCGGGTAGGCGTCGAGCACGTCGTGCCGCATGCCGTCGCTGACCGCGATCACCGCGTCCGCCAGCTCGACGGCGTTCCGCTCGGACCACGAGGAGAGCCGGTACCCGCCGCCGAGCTGCTCGGCCTTCCACGGCCGCCGCGGCTCCAGCGAGTGCGCGGTGAGCACGTGCGGGATGCCGTAGAGCGTGGCCGCGAGGTGCCCGGCCAGCCCGGTGTACCAGGTGTGCGAGTGCACCACGTCGAAGCCGTCGACGGCGCCCGCCATCCGCACCTGGGTGGAGATCATCCGCAGCGCGGCATTGGCGCCTGCCAGCTCCGGATCGGGATCGTGCACAACGGCATCGGCCCGCGGGGCCCCCATGCAGTGCACGGTGACCTCGCACAATCGGCGCAGCCGCGCGGTCAGCTCGGTCACGTGCACACCGGCGCCGCCGTACACCTCGGGGGGGTACTCCCGAGTCATCATCGCGACCCGCAGCCGCGGGTCGGGGTGCTCCTGCCCGTCGGAGCGCGCTGCCGAGCGTTCGCCGTCCGTGCCGAAACTCACCGGTCCAAACTTAGACGCTGCTGCCCGCCCGGGCCACTCGCCCGGCGGCGACACGGTAGTTTGGGAATGTGAGGAGCCAGCCGCACGTACTCGGGATCGTGCTCGCCGGTGGCGAGGGCAAGCGACTATTTCCCCTCACCGCGGATCGTGCCAAACCGGCCGTTCCGTTCGGAGGGGCCTACCGACTCATCGACTTCGTGCTGAGCAACCTGGTGAACGCCGGGTTCCTCCGGCTCTGTGTGCTGACGCAGTACAAGTCGCACTCGCTGGACCGGCACATCTCGCAGACGTGGCGGCTCTCCGGCTTCGCCGGCGAGTACATCACGCCGGTGCCCGCCCAGCAGCGGCTCGGCCCGCGCTGGTATACCGGCAGCGCGGACGCGATCATGCAGTCGCTGAACCTGATCTACGACGAGGACCCGGAGTACATCGTGGTCTTCGGCGCCGACCACGTGTACCGGATGGACCCGGAGCAGATGGTCAGGCACCACATCGAATCCGGCGCGGGTGTCACCGTCGCGGGCATCAGGGTGCCGCGCAGCGAGGCGAGCGCCTTCGGTTGCATCGATTCCGACGAGTCCGGGCGGATCACCCAGTTCCTGGAGAAGCCCGCGCACCCGCCCGGCACCCCGGACGACCCCAACGTCACCTTCGCCTCCATGGGCAACTACGTCTTCACCACCAAGGTGCTGGTGGACACCATCAAGGCGGACGCGGAGAACTCCGACTCCGACCACGACATGGGCGGCGACATCATCCCGACCCTGGTCGCCTCCGGCGACGCGAGCGTCTACGACTTCGCCGACAACGAGGTCCCCGGCGCCACCGCCCGCGACCACGGCTACTGGCGCGACGTCGGGACCATCGACGCCTTCTACGACGCGCACATGGACCTGGTCTCGGTGCACCCGGTCTTCAACCTCTACAACCGGCACTGGCCGATCCGCGGCGCGGCGGAGAACCTTCCCCCCGCCAAGTTCGCGCAGGGCGGGCTGGCGCAGGAATCGATCGTCGGCGCGGGCAGCATCCTCTCCGCGGCCACCGTGCGCACCTCGGTGCTCAGCTCCAACGTCATGATCGACGACGGCGCCACGGTGGAGGGCTGCGTGCTCATGCCCGGCGTGCGGATCGGCAGGGGCGCCGTGGTGCGCCGGGCCATCCTGGACAAGAACGTCGTGGTCGGCGAGGGCGAGATCATCGGCGTCGACCTGGAGCGCGACCGCAACCGCTTCGCGGTGAGCAACGGCGGCGTCGTCACCGTCGGCAAGGGCGTCTGGGTCTAGGCCGTGTCCGGGCGCTACCGGCAGGCGAACGGGTAGCAGTTGCCCGGCTGGCTCGGGATCGTCGTGTTGGTGTGCGGCCGGTCGTCGGCATTGCCGCCGCCGAGCATGATCGCCAGCACGATGGCGATCACCACCACGACGAGCACGCCGATGAAGGCGCGGATCAGCCAGCGCTGCAGCCCGTCCCCGCCGCTGTTGGTGGCGGCGGCCTCCGTCGTCTCCACGGCGATGTAGGTGTTGCCGGTGCGTCCCCAGATCATGCTGCAGCCCCGATCTCGTTGCCTGGCCGTGTCTTTGCCAGTTTACGGCCGGAATACCCCGGCGCGGGTGCGGAAATCGCCGGATCAGCCTCGGCTGGCGCAGAGCAGGCCGTCGCCGACCGGGATCAGCACGCAGGTCAGCCGCGGGTCCTCGGCGACCGCGCGCAGCGCCGTCCGCACCGCGTGCGTGGTGGCGTCGCGCTGCGCCGGGTCCGGCACCCGGCCGCCGAGCAGCGCGTTGTTCAGCAGGATGGCGCCGCCGTCGCGGAGCAGCCGCACCCCCTCCTCGACGTACTGCGGGTACTCGATCGGCGCGGCGTCGACGAAGACCAGGTCGTAGGCGCCGTCGGCGAGCCGGGGCAGCACGTCGAGGGCGCGGCCGTTGATCAGCCGGGTGCGCCCGCTGGGGATGCCCGCGGTGCGGAACGCCTCCTTCGCGGCGCGCTGGTGCTCGGACTCCGGGTCGATGGTGGTGAGCGTGCCGTCCTCGCGCATGCCGTCCAGCAACCACAGCCCGCTGATGCCGGCCCCGGTGCCGACCTCCACCACGGTGCGGGCGGCGAGCAACTGGGCGTACATGCTCAGCAGCGCGCCCACCGACGGCGGCACCGGGGCCGCGCCGAGCTCGAGTGCCCGTTCGCGGGCGCCGTCGAGGATCTCGTCCTCCACGACCGAGTCCTCGACGTAGGCGAGGGTGCGCTCCAGGTTCGATGCCACGACCATGAGGCTAGTGCGGACCAGGCGGTACCGGGTTGCTCCACGCGGTCGCCAATTTTCTCAGCCCACCCTCAGCCTCTTTATATCCAGGGCATATGGCGGCAGGCCAGAGTGTGTAGCACGCGGAATCCGCCGGACGGTGAACGTGGGCGACGGGAACAACGATGTACCCGATGTCGGTTGTACCCGGCGCCTCACCCGCGGCGTTTACGGTCCCTAGTAGGAGGTAGCCCCATCCACATGGTCGATGCGGCGAGAGAATACGCCACCCTGCCGGAACTCCCCGAGCCGGGCGTCCTCGACGGCGCCGATCCGGTTGCCGAGGATTCGCCGGAAAACCTGACCGGAACCGCCGCCTTCGACGCGACCGGCGACCGCTCCGCCATGCCGAGCTGGGAGGAGCTGGTCCGCGAGCACGCCGACCGGGTCTACCGGCTGGCCTACCGCCTCTCCGGCGACGCCCAGGACGCCGAGGACCTCACCCAGGAGACCTTCATCCGGGTCTTCCGCTCGCTGCAGAGCTACCAGCCCGGCACCTTCGAGGGCTGGCTGCACCGCATCACCACCAACCTCTTCCTGGACATGGTGCGCAGGCGCAACCGGATCCGGATGGAGGCGCTGCCCGAGGACTACGACCGGGTGCCCGCCGTCGGCCCGACCCCGGAGGACGTCTACCACGACGCCAGGCTCGACCCCGACCTGCAGTCCGCGCTGGACTCGCTGGCGCCGGAGTTCCGCGCCGCGGTCGTGCTCTGTGACATCGAGGGGCTCTCCTACGAGGAGATCGGCGCGACGCTCGGCGTCAAGCTGGGTACCGTGCGCAGCCGGATCCACCGCGGGCGGCAGGCCATCCGGGACCACCTTGCGCATAATGGAGCACAGCAGCGGCAGCCCGCTGCCTCGACGATCGGGTGACCCGGCCGGTTCGGCGTCACCCCGCCGTGGTCGATGTCGATAGTCGGAAGGGTGAGCACCGAATGAGTGGCGACTCGAGCGCGTCCGGCCGTCCGCCCCGGTTCCACGCCACCGAGCACCTGGCCAGCGAAGCCGTCGCGGCCTATGTCGACGGCGAGCTGCGGATGAACGCCTACCTGCGCGCCGCCCAGCACCTCGCGGCCTGCCCCGAGTGCGCCGCCGAGGTGGACGCCCAGCAGCAGGCGCGGATCGCGCTGCGCCGCGCGGGCCAGGTCTCCGCCCCGCACGGGCTGCACGACAGCCTGAGCCGCATCCCGTTCGCCGAGCCGCAGCCGGGCGCCGCGCACCGGGAGAGCCGCCGTGACGAGGCGGTCTTCGGCTTCCTGTCGGAATCGTTCACCGCGACCCGGTGGACAACCTGGTGGCGCAAGTAGAGTTCACCGGGTGACCACCGAATCGACGAATTCCGGAGCGGCCGACACCTCGGATTCGGCGGCGAACCGGGGGAATCTGCGGCCGCCGGACGCCCCGGTGCTCGGCCCGCGCCCGGTCTACCGGCCCCACATCGATACGCACACCGCCTCCACCTTCCGCAGGCCGTCCGGGCTCAGCGGCTCCTTCGCCGCGCCCGACCAGGCCCGCGCCGCCGCGACCGGCCCCGAGCCGGTGCCGCACCGCCCGCCGGACACCGTGCTCGCCGAGGCATTCGGCAGGCCGGAGGGCTCCCGCGAGCTGCTGCAGCGCGACCCTGACGCCCCCGAGCGGGACGGCCGGATCGCGGGCCCGGAGGACCCGTGGCGCGACCCGGCGGCGGGCGCCAGGCTCGGCGCCCCGGCGCTGCCGACCCCGCAGCCGGAACCGCTGCCCGCCTCGGCGAAGCTGAGCGCGCGCGAGGTGCTCTTCGGCTCCAGGGTCGCGCCGCGCGCGCTGGCCGTGCTGGTCGCCGTCGCGCTGGCGATCGGGGTGCTCGGCGGGCTGGTCGGCAGGCTCACCGCCGAGACCGCCTCCACCCTGACCTCCCGCAAGGTCACCCTGGAGCAGGTCGAGGGCGGCGACGAGCCGCACGGCCAGATCGCCGCGGTGGCCGACGCGGTGCTGCCGTCGGTGGTCTCCATCCGGGTCACCGTCGGCGACAACGGCGCCACCGGCTCCGGCGTCGTGATCGACGGCGCCGGGTACGTGGTCACCAACAACCACGTGATCTCGATGGCCGCGCAGGACACCAGCGACCGCGCCGCCATCCAGGTCACCTTCAACGACGGCACCAGGGTGCCCGCCGAGATCGTCGGCCGGGACCCGAAGACCGACCTCGCCGTGCTCAAGGTGGAGGCGAACAACCTCACCGTCGCCCAGCTCGGCCGCTCGGACGAGGTGCAGGTCGGCGACGACGTGCTCGCCGTCGGCTCGCCGCTCGGGCTGAGCAAGACCGTCACCTCCGGCATCGTCAGCGCGCTGCACCGCCCGGTGAAGCTCGCGGGCGAGGGCAGCGACACCAATGCCGTGATCGACGCGGTGCAGACCGACGCCTCGATCAACCCGGGCAACTCCGGCGGCGCGCTGGTGGACATGCAGGGCCGGGTGGTCGGCATCAACTCCGCCATCCGCTCGGAGACCGGCGGCTCGGTCGGGCTCGGCTTCGCCATCCCGGTGGACGTGATGACCGAGGTCGCGCAGACGCTGATCCGGGACGGCATCATGCACCACCCGATGATCGGGGTCAGCGCCAACACCAGGCAGGTCGCGAACGAGGTGATGAGCGGCGCCGCGGTGGCCGACGTACAGCCGGACGGCCCGGCCGCGAAGGCGGGCATCGTGGAGGGCGACGTCATCGTCAAGGTCGGCGACCGCGAGGTCACCGGGCCGGACGAGCTGGTGGTCGCGGTGCAGATGCGCGACATCGGGGAGACCGTGACCGTCACGCTGATCCGGGACGGCAGGCAGGTCGACGTTCCGGTCACGCTGCAATCCGACTGACCGGTCGGCCGCACTCGGAGGGTAACCTGGAGCGGTGTTCAGCAATATCGGCTGGGGCGAGTTCATCGTGCTGATCGTCGCCGCCCTCGTGATCCTCGGTCCGGAGCGGCTGCCCGGCGCCGTGCGCTGGACCACGCGCAGCCTCCGGCAGGTGCGTGACTACGCCAGCGGCGCCACCTCGCAACTCCGGGAGGAACTCGGCCCGGAATTCGACGATCTGCGCAAGCCGCTCGCGGACCTGAACGAGCTGCGCGGAATGACCCCGCGGTCGATGGTCACCAAGCACCTGCTGAACGGCGACGAGTCGATCTTCCGGGACATCGAACGGGCCGTTCCGGACAAGAACGAGCTGTTCGGCACGGGTGGCGCCATGCCGGACTACCCGAAACCGACCGGTCCGAGCCTGACCAAGAACGACAAACCGTTGGGGCACAACGAGCGTCCGCCGATCGACACCGACGCCACCTGATCACCCCGCTGACCGGCCGGGAAGCGTCAAGCAGGCTAGACGCAGGATGCTGGTCATCTGTCTAGACTCCGCATATGTCGGCCGATGACGTGGCACGGGTCTTTGCGATCGAGGACAAGGTCGATCGACTCAAGGCGGCGACCGAGGGAGTGGCGGCGGCCCAGCAGACTATCAACGAGCTCACCCGGATCCGCCGTGCGGTGATCCGCGAGTTGCACGACGAGGGCTGGACGTTCGCGAGAATCGGTGCCGCCGCGGGTCTTTCCCGGGCCAGGATCCACCAGGTGAGTACCCAGGGCCCCGCGCCCGAGGGGTTGTTCTTCGGGCACGGGGCCTTGCGCGTGCTCGTCCCCGAGGTCAGGGCGGGGCGGGTGCTCGGCGCGCCGGACCCGGCGGCCGCGCAGCGGCTCGCGGAGCTGCTGCGGCAGCTGGGTTTCGCCGTGGTGGTGGAGAATTTCCTGCCCGGGCGCCCGCTGGACCTGAACCGGGACGGGCTGATCGTGCTCGGCGGCCCCGAGCTCTCCCCCAGCCTGCGCCAGCTGGTGACCGCCGATCCGCGGTTGCGGCGCACCATCACCAGGGCGGGCGATGCCAGGCGCGGGATCGAGGACCGCGCGGCCCGGCGGGTCTACCGCCCCGGCGGGCCGGAGCCGCACGACATCGCCTACCTGGCCCGGCTACCGCGGCCGGACGGACGCGGCACGATCCTGGTGATCGATGGGCTGCACCCGCCCGGCTCGCTGGGCGCGGTCCGGCTGCTCGCCACCCGGCTCGCGACGCTGCACGAGCGGGCAGCCGGACACCTGTTCTCGGTGCTCATCGCGGTGAAATACGAACGGGCGACCGGGGAGCCGGTCGATGCCGACCTGCTCACCCCGGTCTACCGGCACGATGCGGAGCCGCGCCCGGTTCGCGCCCGCCGCTGACCCGGCCATACCCGCCCCGCTCGGATGTGTTGGAGTTCACCGCCGCTTCCGGCCCACCTTTCCTGCATTCATGCTTGAATTGCTGGTCGATAACTGATGCGCAGTAAGGTGATCTCCGTGGTGGCGACCTCCGACGACGACGGGTTCCGCATCCCGGCCGTGGAGCGCGCGGCGGTCGCGCTGGTCACCCACCGGATGACCTACAGCGACCGGCTGCGCGTCTTCTTCGGCCCGGACGAGGCGGTGGCGCGGTACCTGCGCCCGCTGCGCGGGCTCGACGGCAGGCGCCGCTACGCGCTGAACCTGGCCCGGCTGCCGATGCCGTTGGCCGCCACCGGGATCACGCTCGCCGACAGCACCGCCTTCGGCGGCAACTTCGTGCAGTGCGCGGGCGCCGCGGAGGCGCTCACCATCGAGCTGTGCCGCACCGGCGGGGGCGGGCCGCCGCGGCACTACGTGCTCGGGCTGCCCGGCGCGCGGGTCGGGTCGCCCGGCGTCGCCATTCCGTGCGGCCCGGCCGAGCGGTACGTGCACCCGGACGAGGTGTTCACCGCCGCGCACGCCGCGCAGGTCTTCACCGAGTACTTCCGCAGCGGCGACGTGCCCGCGGGCTTCCAGCTGCGCGGGAGCGGGCGGTGAGCGAGGCCGCCTTCGTCCTGCTCGCCCTGGCGATCTCGGCGCTCGCGCTCGGCACCGCGCTGGTCCTGCGGCTGCGCCGCCCGCGCGAGAACGAGCAGGTCACCGTCGACGAACTCCGCGCCAGGATCGCCGCCGAATCGGAGCCACCCGACGAGCGGCCCGATTCGACGGACGGATAACGCGATTCAGGCCGCGACCTCGGCGGGGCGCAGCGTGTTCATCGGCGGGCGGTCGGTGAGCGAGACGTGCGTGCTGTGCGCGGTGAACTCGTCCCCGACGAGCGGGAACTGGGTGAGCGCCGCGCCGGAGTCGTCGATCCCGCAGCGCCCGAGCACGGTGCCCAGGATCTGCCGCGACATCACGCCGAGATCGGAGAGCGGCCGGTTGCGGTGCGTCCGCACGCCGAGGTTGACCTGCCCGATGGCGTGCAGCCCGAGCCGGTCGTAGGTGTCGAGCAGCAGCCCGATCTCGACGCCGTAGCCGGGCGCGAACGGCACCGAGGTGAGCAGCTCCCTGGTCCCGGCGTACTCGCCGCCGAGCGGCTGCAGCACCTGCGCGAGCCCCGGCCGCAGCGCGGCGAGCAGCGGCCGCGCCACCAGCTCGGTGACCCGCCCCCCGCCGGTGGCGTCCACGCTGGCGCCCTGCCGCAGCGGCCGCCGGTAGTACGCCTTGGTCAGGTGCAGGTCGGGAACGGTGAGCAGCGGCCCGAGCAGCCGCGGCACGAAGGACGGGTCCGGGTCGATGAGGTCGGAGTCGACGAAGGCAATCAGGTCGCCCCCGGTGGCCGCGAGCGAGCGCCACAGCACCTCGCCCTTGCCAGGCACCGGCTCCAGCTCGGGGACCGCCTGTTCCCGGCTCACCACCCTGGCCCCGGCGGCGCGGGCGCGCACGGCGGTGGCGTCGGTGGAGCCGGAGTCGAGCACGACCAGCTCGTCCACCAGCGTGCCGAGCAGCGGCCGGATGCTGGCCACCACGTCGGCGACGGTCTCTTCCTCGTTCAGCGCGGGCAGCACCACGGAGACCGTGCGCCCGTCCTTGGCGTCGACCAGTTCGTCGACGGTCCAGTCGGGGGCGTCCCAGGTGTGGGTGTTCGCCCAGGTGTGCTCGCGATAGCGGTTCGTCATACCAGTCCTCGCAATGTTCGCGCCGGTGGCCGGATGCCCTGGATCGCCGCGGTCATGTCCACGACCCGTCGGGTAGCGGCGACCTCGTGGACCCGGAAGACTCGGGCGCCCTGTGCCGCCGACAACGCCGTCGCCGCCAATGTGCCCTCCAGCCGTTCGGATAGTCCGACACCAAGAGTCTCCCCGATGAAATCCTTGTTGCTCAGCGCCATCAGGACAGGCCATCCGGTCTTTACAAGAATGTCCACTCCGCGCAACAGAGCGAGCCCGTGGTAGGTGTTCTTCCCGAAATCGTGGGTCGGATCGATGAGAATTCCGTCCCGGCGCACCCCCGCGGCGAGCGCCGCCTCGGCCGCCGCGGTCACCACCGCGGTCACCTCCGCCACCACGTCGGTGTAGCGCACCCGGAACGGCCTCGTCCGCGGGATCGCGCCGCCGGTGTGGCTGCAGACGATGCCCATGCCGCGCTCGGCGGCCACCGCGACGAGGTCGGGGTCGGCGCCCGCCCAGGTGTCGTTCACCAGGTCGGCGCCCTCCTTGCCCGCCGCCGCCGCGACCTCGGCGCGCCAGGTGTCCACGCTGATCAGCAGCTCGGGGTAGCGGGCCCGGATGGCGGCGACGAAGGGCAGCACCCGGCGGCTCTCCTCGGCGGCGTCCACCTCGGCGCCGGGCCCGGCCTTGACCCCGCCGATGTCGACCAGGTCGGCGCCCTCGTCCACCGCGCGGGCGACGGCGTCCATGGCGGCGGCGTCGGTGAAGGTGGCGCCGCGGTCGTAGAAGGAGTCCGGGGTGCGGTTGACGATGGCCATGACCAGGGCCCGATCCGTCGCGACCGGCCTGCCGCAGAGGGTGGGCGGCGGGGCCGCGGCGGGGCTGATCATGCTCCGACTGTACCGACGGGGGTGGCGACCGGTCGGTGGTGTCCGGATCAGCCGCGCGGGGCCCGGCCCGCGGCGACCTCGGCCGGGTAGTCGTCGCGGAATGGCACGTAACCCGCCTCCCGGCCGTCGAGCACGTACAGCTCCCCCGCGACCTCCGGGTCGAAGCCCTGCTTCCGCAGCTCCACCTTGCGGCTCTTGAACGTCGAGGTCTGCTCCAGCTCGTCCACCACCCGGACGAACAGCGGCCGCGCGTACGCGGGCAGCCGGTCGTACACCAGCCGGGCCAGCGCGGCGCCGTCGAACTCGGCGTCCGGCCGCAGCACCACCGCGGCCATCCCGGCTTTGCCGTCCGCCCCCGGCACCTCGACGCCGTACACGACGGCCTGCGCCAGCTCAGGCGCCGCGCTCAGCGCGCCCTCCACCTCGGTGGTCGCCACGTTCTCGCCCTTCCAGCGGAAGGTGTCGCCGACCCGGTCCACGAAGGCGATGTGGAACCAGCCCTGGTCGCGCACCAGGTCGCCGGTGTCGAACCAGACGTCCCCGCGGCGGAAGCCGTCGCGCACCAGCTTGGCCTCGCCCGCCTTCGGGTCGGTGTACCCGTCGAACGGGGTGAGCCGGGTGACCTTGGCGAGCAGCAGCCCGGCCTCCCCGCTGCGCACCCGGCGCAGCTTCCCGTCCCGGCCGCGGCGCGGCTTCCCCGCCTCCTCGTCGTACTCGACCACGGCGTACGGCAGCGGCCCGAACCCGGCGGTGCGCGGCACCCCGAACCCGTTCACGAAGGCGATATTGCCCTCGCTGGCGCCGTAGAACTCGACGATCCGCCCGACCCGGAAGCGGCGCTGGAAGTCGTCCCAGAGCTCGGGCCGCAGCCCGTTCCCGACGGCGATCCGCACCCGGTGCCCGCGATCCTGCGGCCGCTCCGGCTGGTTGAGCAGGTACCGGCACAGCTCGCCGATGTAGACGAAGGCGGTGGCCCGCTCCCGGATCACCTCGTCCCAGAACCGGGAGACCGAGAAGTTCCGCCCGAGCGCCAGCGTCGCGCCCGCGGCGAGCACCGAGGAGAGCGCGACCGTGAGCGCGTTGTTGTGGTAGAGCGGCAGGCAGCAGTAGAGCGTGTCCGAGCCGCGCAGCCGCACCCCGAACCCGCCGAGCCCGGACATCGCCCTGCTCCAGCGCAGGTGCGTCATGACGCTGGCCTTCGGCATGCCGGTGGTGCCCGAGGTGAAGATCAGGAAGGCGCGCTCGCTCCCGCGCACCCGCGCGCAGGCGGCCGGGTCACGTGGGTCGGCACTGCGCGCCCGCTCGGCCAGCTCCTCCGCCGGGAGCAGGTTGCCGGGCCGCTCGTCCAGCGAGTCCAGCGCCTCCGCGCACTCCGCCCCCGCGACCAGCACCCGGCTCTCCAGCAGCCCGATGCTGTGCGCGAGCACCTCGCCGCGCTGGTGGTGGTTGAGCAGCCCGGCGGTGGCGCCGAGCTTGACCGTGGCGAGCACCGCGAAGAGCGCCTCCGGCCGGTTCTGCAGCAGGATCCCGACCACATCGCCGCGGCGCACCCCCGCCGCGGTGAGCACCGCCGCGTACCGGTTGACCTCGGCATTGGCCTCGCGGTAGGTGAAGGCCGCGCCCTCGAAGCGCAGGAACACCCGGTCCGGCACGCGGTGCGCGACCTGCTGGAAGGCGTACCCGACCGAGCGCCCGCCGGTCAGCAGCCCGACGGCATTGCGCAGCATGGCCGGTGCGTCCGGCACCATGCCGGGCAGCCGGGTGACGATGTCGAGCAGGCCGACCGTCGACGGGGCGCTCATGGGTTCTCCTCTCAGGCCCGCGCGGCCTCCAGCGCCGCGAAGGCGGACGGCAGGTCGGGGGCGACCACCACCCGGTCCAGCGCCGCCGCGGTGACGAAGCCGCGGTCGCGCAGCACCGCGATCCAGTCCAGCAGCCCGGCGTAGAAGCCGTCGGCGTCCAGCAGCACCACCGGCTTGCCGTGCTCGCCGAGGTAGCCGCCGGTCCAGGTCTCGAAGAACTCCTCCAGCGTGCCGATGCCGCCGGGCAGCGTGAGGAAGGCGTCCGCGCGCTGCTCCATGACCTGCTTGCGCTGCCGCATGGTGTCGGTGACGATCAGCTCGTCGGAGTCCACGTCGGCGACCTCCTGGTGCACCAGGTGCTTCGGGATGACGCCGAGCGTGTGCGCGCCGCCCGCCCGCGCCGCGGTGGCGACCGCCCCCATCATGGAGACGTGCCCGCCGCCGGAGACCAATCGCCAACCCCGCCGCGCGATCTCGGTGCCGACGCGGGCCGCGAGCCGCACGTGCTCCGGGTCGGTGGTGCTGGCCGAGCAGTACACACAGACCGCATACCCGCCGGGAGCGGTCACCATTCGTCCTCGGTGCCGAGGGTGTCGGTGCCGAGCGCGCCGCCGGAGGTGCGGATGATCTCCACCACCTCGGCGACGTCGTCGGTGACGTAGAGCAGGTCGACATCCTCCGGCGAGATCTTCCCCGAGCCTGCCAGCGAGTCCCGAATCCAGTTCACCAGCCCGCCCCAGTACCTGGTGCCGAAGAGCACGATCGGGAACCGGGTGATCTTGCGGGTCTGGACCAGGGTGAGCGCCTCGAAGAGCTCGTCCAGGGTGCCGAAACCGCCGGGCAGGCAGACGAAGGCCTGCGAGTACTTCACGAACATGGTCTTGCGCACGAAGAAGTAGCGGAAGTTGATGCCGAGGTCGACCCACTCGTTCAACCCCTGCTCGAAGGGGAGCTCGATGCCGAGCCCGATCGAGTAGCCGCCCGCCTCGCAGGCGCCGCGGTTCGCCGCCGCCATGGCGCCCGGCCCGCCGCCGGTGATCACCGCGTACCCCGCCTCCGCCAGCGCGGCGCCGATCGCCAACCCGGCCTGGTACTCCGGGTGCTCCTCGCCGGTGCGCGCCGAGCCGAAGACGGTGACCGCGCGCGGCACCTCGGCGAGCGCGCCGAACCCCTCCACGAACTCGGACTGGATGCGCAGCACCCGCCACGGGTCGGTGTGTACCCAGTCCGAATCACCGCGCTGGTCGAGCAGGTTGCGGTCGGCGGTGCTGTTGTCCCGGCGCGCCCGGCGGAAGACCAGCGGCCCGCGGAACTTGGTGGTCGGTCTGCGCTGGGCGTCGGCGGCTTCGGCGTCGGTGGACATGCGGCCAACGCTACCGGCCGCGCACTCGGCCGAACGGCGGGACCGGATTGTTCGCCGCGCGGTTGCCCGTGCGTTACCGGGCGCCGGTCAGGTACCCCCGCAGCACCTCGGTGACCTGGGTGATCTGCTGCACCGGCACCCGCTCGTCGCGCTTGTGCGCCAGGTTCGGGTCGCCGGGGCCGAGGTTCACCGCCGGGATGCCGCGGGCCGCGAACCGGGCCACGTCGGTCCAGCCGTACTTGGCCCGCACTCCGCCGCCGCCCTGCCGCTGCACCGCCGCGATCAGGTCGGCGGCCGCGGGCGCGCTCAGCCCCGGCAGCGCGCCCGCCGCCGAGTCGGTCACCTCGAGCGCCAACTCCAGCCCGGAGAAGACCTCGGCGACGTGGTCGGCGGCCTGCTCGACCGAGCGGTCGGGGGCGAAGCGGAAGTTCACCTCGACCTCGGCGGCGTCCGGCACCACGTTCCCCGCGACCCCGCCGCCGACCCGCACCGCGGAGAGCCCCTCGCGGTACACGCAGCCGTCGATGTCGACCTCGCGGCCGCGGTACGCGGACAGCCGCTCCAGCACCGGGGCCAGCCGGTGGATGGCGTTGTCCCCCAGCCACGACCGCGCCGAGTGCGCCCGCACGCCCTTCGTGGTGAGTTTCGCCCGCAGCGTGCCCTGGCACCCCGCCTCGACCCAGCCCGCCGACGGCTCGCCGAGGATCGCGAGATCGGCCTCCAGCCACTCCGGGAAGTCCCGCTCGACGCTGTTGAGGCCGTTGTAGCGGGCGGCGATCTCCTCGCAGTCGTAGAAGATTAGGGTGAGGTCACAGACCGGATCGGCCACGGTGGCGGCCAGGTGCAGGAAGACCGCGTCGCCGGATTTCATGTCCACCGTGCCGCAACCGGCCAGCACCCGGTGGCCGTCCTCCATGACGTAGTGGCTGGGCAGGTTGTCCGCGATCGGCACGGTGTCCAGGTGCCCGGCGAGGATCACCCGGTCCCGCCTGCCGCGGTCGGTGCGGGCGAGGACGACATTGCCGTGCCGCTGCACGGTGAAGCCCGAGGTCTGTTCGCGCAGTGCGGTTTCCACGATGTCGGTGATGGCCGCCTCGTCCCTGGAGACGCTGGGGATGTCCACCAGCGCGACGGTCAGCTCGATCGGGTCGGCGCGCAAATCGATGCTCACGCCGCCAGCCTACGGCGCGTTCGCCGCGCGGATGCCATGCCATCATGACCGGGGCGAACAGAAGGGGTGTGATGACCGCCAGACCGACCAAGGCGGACGTGGCCAGGCAGGCGGGCGTCTCCACCGCGACCGTCAGCTACGTGCTGAACGACGCCCCCGGCCGCTCCATCTCCGAGCAGACCAGGGCCGCCGTGCGCCGCGCCGCCGCCGAGCTCGGCTACCGCCCCAACCTCGCCGCGCGCAACCTGGCCCGCAGGCGCAGCGGCGTCGTGCTCTTCGTGCTGCCCCAGGTGGCGTTGAACCCGCTCGCCATCGAAGTGAGCACCAGGATGACCACCGAACTCGCGCGCCGCGGCGTCATGCAGGTGATCCTCTTCGACACCGGCGACGAGGCGGCGATCGTGAACGCCATCACCGACCTCGACCCGGTCGCGGTGACCGGCGTCTACCCGCTGCGAGGTGCCGCGCTGGCGGCGGTCGAGGCGGCCCGCATCCCCCACTTCCACCTCGGCAGCAGCCGCCTCGCCGACCTCGGCAACCTGCACCTCACCGCGGGCGAGCTCCGGGTCGCGCACCTGGTCGCGCGCGGCCACCGCAGGCTCGCCTACGCCTACCACCCCGACCCCGCGCTGCGCCCGATCGGCGAGTACTGGCTGGCCGGGCTGCGCGCCGCCATGGACGCCCGCGGGTTGCCCGAACCGGACCTCGTCGAGGTGGGCGCCGCCGACGCGGCGCGGATCGTCACCGACTGGCGGGAGCGCGGCATCACCGCGGTCTGCGCGCAGAGCGACGACACCGCCTTCGTCGTCCAGCACGGCATGCGCCAGGCCGGGCTGGAGTGCCCGCGCGACCTCGCGGTGATCGGCGTCGACGCCATCCCGCTCGGCGCGGTCGCGGCGCCGCCGCTCACCTCGGTCGCCTTCGAGGCGGGCGCCATCGTCGACATCGCGACGGCGTCCTTCATGACCGCGCTCGGCTACCCGACCGAGCCGGAGGCGACCGGCGCGGATCTGGCCGTCCTGGTGGTCCGCGAATCCACCTGAGTTTCCGGTTACGCGCGTAACCTCTTTCGAGAATGACATTCTCCTTCCTCTGTGAGAGAGGTTCTCGATGCCTGACGATCTGACCATTCCCGCCGACTGGGCGCAGATCAGCCCGGACTGGATGACCACCGCGCTCGCCGGGAGCTTCCCCGGCGTCCGGGTGGCCTCGGTAACCGTCACCCTGCGCGACGACGGCACCAACCGGCGCGCCCGGCTCGCGCTGGAGTACGCCGGAACGCCCGGCCCGAGCTCGGTCTTCGTCAAGGCGGCCGACCCGGCGCACCGCGAGCTGATCAAGCTGACCAGCGGAATGTTCCACGAGCCGCGGCTCTTCCGCTCCGGCGCCGCGCTGCCGATCGAGCACCCGGCCGTGTACACCGCCCTGATCGACACCGAGCGCGAGGACTTCCTGCTGGTCATGGAGGACCTGACCGAGCGCGGCGCCGACCCGCGCGACGCCACCCGCCCGCTCACCGTCGACCAGGCCGCCGACGGCGTCCGCGCGCTGGGCAGGCTGCACGGCCACTACTGGGGCGCCCGGCTCGACCGGCATCCCGAACTCTCCTGGCTGGAGCCCTTCGTCCCCTGGAACGGCATGGAGATCGCCCCGCTGCAGGCCGCGCTCGACCGCCTCCCCGACGCCCCGCCCGCGGTGCTCGCCCTGACCATCGACCAGCTGATCGACGACATCTGGAAGCCCTACATCGCGAGCCTCACCACCGGCCCGCAGACCCTGCTGCACGGCGACGCGCACATCGGCAACACCTACCTGCTCGACGGCGCCCGGGTCGGCTTCCTGGACTGGCAGGTAGCCAGGCGCGGCTCCTGGTCGCTGGATCTCGGCTACTTCCTGCAGGGCGCGCTCACCGTCGCCGACCGCCGCCGCGCCGAGTCCGACCTGCTCGCCGAGTACCGGGCCGCGCTGCGACTCCCGGCGGCCAAGCTGCCGTCGGCGGCCGAGCTCGAGACCGGGTACCGCGCCTCGGTCGCGCACGGGCTGACGCTCTGGCTCTGCACCGCGAGCGCGGGCGAGCTGTGGCAGCGCCCCGACATCGCGCTGGCCCTGGCCGAGCGGTACGCCGCCGCCTACGCCGATCTGGACACCGCGGGCGCGCTGGCGGAACTCGCCGCACGCCGTTGATAACCCGCGGTTACGCGCGTAACGTCGGGGAGTAACACCGTTATCGCCTGGTCGGCGCCGAGCAGTGGAGGAAGCCGTGACCATCACCCTGCCGGAACGTGAACTACTCCAAGTCGCCTCGCTCGACGCCCCCGACGCGATCACCGCGCTGACCAGGCAGTGCCTGGCGGCCGCGCTGGCCACCGTGGACGGCGACGACACCACCGAGCACCTGGACTGGATCCAGCACGCCGCGGCGGGCTGGGCCAGGGAGGGAACGCCGATCGACACCGTGCTGCACGCCGCGCACTCCGGCTACCGGATCGGGCTGGACCTGGTGGCCGCGCGCCGCACCGCGGGCGAGGTGCACCCCGACGACTACGACAGCCTGGTGGCCGGGATGCGCGCCATGCTGACCGCGCTGGACCGGATGACCACCGCGATCAGCATGGCCTACGTCCGCGAGCTGCGCTCCGACGCCGCCGACCACCACACCGCCGTGCACACCCTCGCCTCCGCGCTGCTCGGCGGCTACTCCACCAGCACCATGGCGCGCGAGTGCGGTATCGAGCCCGCCGAGCGGTACGCCGTGCTCGCCCTGCACATCCCCACCCACCCCGACGCCGCCGACCCGACGCTCGACGGCGACGTGGTGGTCCGGCGCACCCTGCGCCGCCTCCAGGCCGCGCTCGCCGCGCACGCGGGGCCGTCCACCCTGGCGCTGCTCAGCGTGGACGGCGGCACCGTCCTGCTGCCCGCGCACGCCGTCACCGACGCCGCCCTCGACGCGCTGGTCGCCGAGCTCACCGCGGCCGCGGCGGTGCCGATCACCGCGACCGTCGTCGTCGCCGACCGCCACCTCGTCCCCGACGCCGCCGACCGCGCCCACCAGCTGCTCGACACCGTCACGCTGATCGGCACCCGCGGCGGCCTGCACCGCTTCGAGCGGATGGCGCTGGAGTTCCAGCTCACCAGGCCCGGCCCGGCCCGCGACTGCCTGGCCGCCATCCTGAACCCGCTGGACGAGCACCCCGAGCTGCTGACCACGCTGCGCACCCACCTGGAGAACGACTTCAATCGCCAGCTCACCGCCAGGCAGCTGCGCATCCACGCCAATACCGTCGACCACCGGCTCAAGCGGATCGCGCAGTTCACCGGGCTCGACCCGACCTGCGGCGCCGACATCTGGAAGCTGCGGTCGGCCCTGGTCGCGCGCTCGGCCGACGTGGCAGCACCACGCCACGGACGCGATCGGTACGCTCTCTCGACGTGAGCACTCAGGGAGCAGCAGCAGTCGGCATCGCCACCGTGACCTCGTCCGGGACCGTTCTGGACACCTGGTACCCGGCCCCCGAGCTGGGGACGTTCGACAGCACCGGCACCGAGCGCCTCGACGCCCCGCCCGCCGAGTACGCCACCCTGCTCGGCCCGGACGAGGCCCGCGACGTCGAGGTGGTCGCCGTGCGCACCACCATCGCCGACCTTTCCGCCCCGCCCGTCGACGCGCACGACGTCTACCTGCGGCTGCACCTGCTCTCGCACCGCCTGGTCCAGCCGCACGGGCTGAACCTGGACGGCCAGTTCGGGCTGCTCGCCAATGTCGTGTGGACCAACCACGGCCCCGCCGCGGTCGAGGGCTTCGAGACCGTCCGGCTCCGGCTGCGCAGCCGCGGCCCGGTGACCGTCTACAGCATCGACAAGTTCCCGCGCATGGTCGACTACGTGGTGCCCACCGGGGTCAGGATCGGCGACGCCGACCGGGTCCGGCTCGGCGCGCACCTGGCCGCGGGCACCACCGTCATGCACGAGGGCTTCGTGAACTTCAACGCCGGCACGCTCGGCACCTCCATGGTCGAGGGGCGGATCTCCGCGGGCGTCGTGGTCGGCGACGGCTCCGACGTCGGCGGCGGCGCCTCCACCATGGGCACGCTCTCCGGCGGCGGCACCACCGTGATCTCGGTCGGCGCCCGCTCGCTGCTCGGCGCCAACTCCGGGCTCGGCATCCCGCTCGGCGACGACTGCGTGCTCGAGGCGGGGCTCTACCTCACCGCGGGCACCAAGGTCGCCACGCCGGACGGAACGGTCGTCAAGGCGGCGGCGCTGAGCGGTCAGCCGAACCTGCTGTTCCGCCGGAACTCGCAGTCGGGGGCGGTCGAGGTCGTCTCGCGCACCGGCACCGGGATCGAGCTGAACTCGGCGCTGCACGCGCACAACTAACTCAACTGCTTCTTCTGCACCTTCCCCATGGCGTTGCGCGGCAGCGTCTCGACGAAGCGGATCTCCCGCGGCCGCTTGTGGTTCGACAGCTCCGTCGCCACATGCGCCACCAACTCCGCCTCGCTCGGGGCGCTGCCCCGCGGCACCACGAAGGCGACGATGCGCTGCCCGAGATCGGCATCCGGCAGCCCGACCACCGCGACCTCGGCCACCTCCGGGTGGCCGAGCAGCGCCGTCTCCACCTCCCCCGCCCCGACCCGGTACCCACCGGACTTGATCAGATCCACCGATTCCCGCCCGACGATCCGATGGAACCCGTCGGCGTCGATCGCCGCCACATCGCCGGTCCGGAACCACCCGTCCGCGCTCCAGCTCTCCGCGGTGGCGTCCGGCCGATTCAGGTACCCGTCCCCGAGCATCGGCCCCCGCACCAGCAGGCTGCCGATGCTCTCCCCGTCCCGCGGCACCTCGCCCCCCTGCTCGTCCAGCAGCCTGGTCTCGACCCCGCGCACCGGCACCCCGACCCACCCCGGCCTGCGCTCCCCATCAGCCCTGGTGGAGAGCGTGATCATGGTCTCGCTCATCCCGTACCGCTCGACCGGCGCCTGCCCGGTGAGCTCCCGCAACCGGTGGAACACCGGCACCGGCAGCGGCGCACTCCCGGAGACCAGCAACCGAGCGCCCGCCAGCGCCCGCGCCGACTCCTCGTCCTCCGCGATCCGCGACCACACCGTCGGCACCCCGAAGTACAGCGTCCCGCCCGCCGCCGCATACGCCTCCGGCGTCGGCTTCCCGGTGTGGACCAACCGACTCCCGACCCGCAGCGGACCCAGCAGCCCGAGAATCAACCCGTGCACGTGGAACAGCGGAAGCCCGTGCACCAGCGTGTCGTCCCTGGTCCACGCCCACGCCTCGGCCAGCGCATCCAACCCGGCCGCGATCGCGCCCCGACTGAGCAGCACCCCCTTCGGCGCCCCGGTGGTCCCCGAGGTGTAGAGCACGAAGGCGATCCCCGCCGGGTCCGGCTCCGCGTACCGATGCCAGGACCGCGCGTGCCTGCGCACCGGAATCCGCGGCAGCTCGCTCCCGTCGGGCGCATCCCCCAACCAGGCCCGCGCCCCGGAGTCCCCGAGAATGTGCCGCAACTCGGCGGCCCCGGAGTCCGGCGGCACCGGCACCACGCTCACCCCCGCCAGCAACGCCCCGGTCACCGCGAGCACGGTGGTGAGCGTGGGCCGCGCCAGCACCGCGACCCGCCCCGCCCCCGCCACCCGCTCCGCCACCGAGGTGGCGGCACCGAGCAGATCGGAGCGGGACAGCGTCTCCCCCGCAATGGTCACGGCATCCGGAAGGTCGTCGCCGGCGGCGACGGCGGCCGGGTTCAGCGATCGCAGCAGCACCCCACCACGCTACTGATCACAGATCGGTCACCACTCACGGGACTCGTTGACACGGTTCGCGAAACAGTGAAACCGTGGGTGTGTATCCGTCTCACCGTCGAGATCGGAGGTCGCCGTGAGCCGACCTGCCCCCGTACCGCCCGAAACCCCCGCCGCACCGGCCGATTTCGAGGTGGCCGCCTTCCTTCCGGTGGTGGCGGGCGGCCTGGCCGCCGCCCCCAACGTCATCCTGCAGCTCGCCGCCCCCGGCGTCGGCTACGGCGTGCTGGAGAGCACCGTGCACAGCGGCAACGTCATGATCCACCCGATCAAACGGCTGCGCACCACCATGACCTACCTCGCCGTCGCCCTGCTCGGCACCGACGAGGAGCGCGCCGCCTACCGCGAGGCGGTGAACACCTCGCACCGCCAGGTCCGCTCCACCGCCGCGAGCCCGGTGAAGTACAACGCCTTCGACGTCCGCCTCCAGCTCTGGGTAGCCGCCTGCCTCTACTGGGGCCTCGCCGACCTGCACGAACGCCTCCACGGCCCCATGGCCGGCCCGGAGGCCGACGCCTTCTACCAGTACGCCGCCCGCCTCGGCACCACCCTCCAGGTCCGCCCCGAGATGTGGCCCCCCGACCGCGCCGCCTTCGACCGCTACTGGGCCGAGAACCTCGCCGCCACCACCGTCTCCCCACCCGTCCGCGCCTACCTCCGCGACCTGGTCGACCTCAAGATGCTCCCGACGCCAGTCCAGGTTTTGCTGGCCCGCCCGCACCGCTATCTCGTGGCGGGCATGCTCCCCCCGCATATCCGCGACCAGATGGGCCTGCGCTGGACGTCCCGCGACGAATGGCTCCTCTCCCGCACCCTCCGCCTCCTCGGCCACGTCGACAACGCTCTCCCCTACTCGGTGCGCCGCCTGCCACTCGGCATCTACCTCAGCGACCTGCGCTTCCGGCGCAAGCACGGACTGCCGCTGGTGTGAGTCCCGAGCCCCGGCGGCCGCGAGCGCGGCCGACAACGCTTCGTCTCCACCTGCGTCATGGGCGGTAGTCGAGGAACTCCCACTTGCCGATCTGATCGAGCTCGGCAGCGAGTTCGATCCACGTGGGCCGCTCCAAGGTCTCCAAGAACTCACGCACATACGCCTCGATCGACGCCAGATCCACCCTGTCCAGAACGATGAGGTACCTGTTCTGTTCGGCGTCATCCGGATCGACCGAGCGCGCCCGCCAACCGGGAGTGCACGCTATGGCATCGAACGATTCTTCTCCCGGCCCCTGCGCGGGACCGATCATCAGTTGCACCAGCAGCGACTCCAGGCGCCCGTCCAGCGTCCGCACGTCGGCGTCGGGACTCACGACGCCCTTGAGTTCAGCTCGCACAGCGAAGTTCGACCTCCAAATGCCATCTGTTCCGTCCACTCCATAGTGATCTGGTACTCGTCCAGTGCGGACTGCACGAGGGCGACGGCGCCTCCGCGCCCGGGTTGTCTTGGGGAGGTCGCCGGTACCGATCGCGAATTAGAACTGGTCAAGCTTCTGCTGCAGGTTGTAGACCAGGAACGCATGAAAGAGACCGGTCGCTCGCAGTGCCTGGAAGATCCGACGCGCCGTGGCCTCCTCCTGCTGCTGGCTCGACTCTCGATCCCGAACCGTGAGCACCAGCGGGAATCCGCTGAATTCGATCCCCTGATCGTCGTCGTAGTCATGCGACAGCGCCACGTCGACGAAGGCGTTGTCGAAGCCCACGGTGTAGTGCACCTCTCCACCGGAAGACCCCTCGACGCGGCCGTCGACTCCGATCACCCGTTCGATGGCGGCCGGAACACCGGCACCATCGGCAGTAGCGAAAATCTCGTGGTGGGCGCTCACGACTTACTCCCCAGATTCATCGACGACGCCGCCGATCTGCGTTTTGTCGCAATCACGGGCTACCCCGCGGTTGGGGTCACTTGCCCCGTAGAACGCGCAAATTCTCCAGTCCTATCGCCACATTCTCTGTCATGTCGGCGGATGCGATCCGACTTGCCTCCTCGAGCACCGGCCAATCCCCGGCAGCATCGAGGTCGGAGAGCATGTAGGCCATGTAGTCGGTGTCGGGATCGTCACGGCGCCGGCCGAGCTCCTCGAGAACTCGAATCAGCCCACGCAACCCGGCTCCCCGGACCAAGGCTTCGGCCGCGTCGACCTCCGCGGTTACGGTCTCGTCCTCCAGCAGCTCTCCGAGCCGATCGAAGGCTGCGGGCTCGGGTAGGCAAGCACCGAGCGTCTCGATGGCTGCCAGCCTGACGAAGGCATCCGAACTGCGCGATCGCTCCTCGATGACCGTCACCAGCTATTTCCGTCCCAGCATCCTCAGGTTCGCGTCAATGGCGGCGGTGTACCGCCCGTGCGCATCGACCGCGGCCTGCCGCATGACCTCGATCCCCTCGACCACATCGGTAGCCCCCGTCGCCCACTGCCGATATGCCTGATCCTGCGCTGCAGCCGTCTCCCCCTCCCAGTTCTGCTGCAGCTTGCCCATCCGCTGCTCCAACCCGGACAGGCTGTCGGAGAGAAAGCCGATGAAGCCGGCGACCCGGGCGGTCACCGCGTCCAGTTCGTTCAGATCGACACGGAAAGAATCGTCAGCCATAGCGCTTCCTCAGATCTCGAGCTTGCCGATGGCGTCGGTATTCGTCTGCTCCTGCTGGGTGAAGCGATCAGCGCTCACCCCGAGCAACTCGGCCATCGCCGCTAGCGACTCCAGCACCGTCAGCGCACCCTGCCGGGTCTCGGTCCATCCCGCCCGATACGAGTCGGCCGAACTCCCCTTCCAGCCGTCGAGCAGGCGAGACACCTCGCCGTCGAGTGTGCGCAGACCACCGATCAACGCATCAGCGGTCTGCTGCACGTACTGCCCGGCATCGACCACCTCCGCGGGCACCACCCGCAGGACCGCGTCCTCGGCTTCCGACACCGTCACTCCCTCCACCGGCAACTACTGCTCACCGAGTACTGACGCGCGCAGGCCACCCCCGGTTCCACGTGGACGGAACGCGTGCCCACCCCTCAGGGCACGCGATTCGCCACAAACACGGATAGCCGCTGATCAGAGGCGGGGCCGACCGATAATTACCTCGACGGCCCCGGCATCGGACCTATTCGGATTCGGCCACGTTGTAGTAGACCGTGATCGACGGCCAATCACCGTCAGCAGTGATCTCGTTGTGCAAGATCAGGTCCGCGACCGTGACAGGACCGAGGTCTTCGATCGTGGCCGCGACGGCACGCAGCAGGGCGGGTACGTCCCCCTGACCCGCACCCGCACTGTTGGCCTGGGAAAAATGCAGTGTCCGGTAGCCGGTGGTCGGCATGGCGATCCCCTCTGGTGTCGGGCTACTTGCGTCCGCGCTTCTGCTTATTGCGTTCGCCCTCGTACTTCTCGGCCTGCTTGATCTTCTGCATCGCCCGGTTGTAAGCGGCCTGGTCATACGGGCGACCGGCCGCCTTGTTGTCGATGGCCGCCTGCTCCTCGGCCGACAACTGCGCGCCCTTCGGAGCCTTCTGCTGCAGGACGACACCGACGGGAGCTGCGCCCGCAGGCTGTGCCTCGATCGCAGCTCCGGCCGACAGCGCCGCCACCGCGAGCACAGCCGCCGCAGCAGATTTCAGAGAGTACTTCACTGCGATTCCCACCCTTCGAGACGAACCGGCGCGAAACCCCTCCCCCGCCGGAGCGACACAATCAAATTCGCTGCGTCACTACAGGATTAGATGCGCCGAGTTCCGTCCCGGTTCCCGGAGCCACCCCCGGGGTGGTCCAGATCACAGATCGGCGCCTCAGCCCTCCACCAACCGCCCCGGAACCCGAAACGACACCGCTATGTGATCCCGAGCGAACTTCCGCACCGCCAACTCATCCTCGAACGGAATCACCGTCTGCGGCGTCAATGCCAGCGACAGCGAAGTGCGAGCGATCATCTCCGCGATGGGCGCCGGGTCGTACTCCGGCAACTTCCCCTCCCGCTGCAACCGCCCGATGAACTCCACCAGGTAGTCCCGCCCCAGCTCGATCACCGGCGCCCCCTGCACGGTGAGGTAGGGAAGCACGATCTCCGGCTCGGTCTGCAGCAGCCGATCCAGCAGCTTGTTCCCCCGCAACCCCTCCAGGAACACCACGAACAGCTCGACGATCTGATCCTCGGCCCCCGCGTCCCGGTCCACCTGCCGCTGCAGCGCCGCATCCACGTCCTCAACGAACTGCCGAGCCTGCCGCAACCCGACGGCCTGGATGAGATCGGATTTGCTGGCGAAACGCCGGTACAGCGTGGCGAGCGAGAGCCCGCACCGCCGCGCCACCTCGACCATGCTGGTCCGCTTGATGCCGAAGTCGAGGAAGGCGACGAGCGCCGCGTCGAGCACCCGGGTCTGGTTACGGTCCTCCGGGCCCGCGGACCGCACCAGATGCAGCAGTCGGGTCAGCTTCGCCATGTGGCCACCCTATCCATCCGCGAAACGATGACAGCCCCAGCATCGCATGGTTGCAGCCCGAATTGACAGCTTTACGAGAGGATGAGAAGTTTATCGCTGAATCCTCTCACGGAAGGTCGGCAACGATGCCCGCTCCCGCGACGCAGCTCCCCGCCCCGGCGCCGAGCCCGGTCGACGACTTCGACATGGCTGCGCGCTGGACCGGCACCGGCGCCTTCATCGGCGGCACCGCGAACGTGATCATGCAGCTCAGCCATGCCCCGGTGGCCTACGGTGTGCTGGAGAGCTCGGTCGATTCGGGCAAGGTGATGATGCACCCGCTGAAGCGGCTGCGCACCACGCTCACCTACCTGGCGGTCGCGCTGATGGGCACCGAGGAGGAGCGCGCCGCCTACCGCGAGGCGGTCAACACCTCGCACCGCTCCATCCGCTCGTCGAAGCAGAGCCCGGTCAAGTACAACGCCTTCGACCCGAATCTGCAGCTCTGGGTCGCGGCCTGCCTCTACTACGGCGTCGTCGACATCGAGCGCAGGCTGCACGGCGAGTGGGACGACGAGACCGCCGACACCTTCTACCGCTTCGCCGCCCGGCTCGGCACCTCGCTGCAGATGCGCCCCGACATGTGGCCCGCCGACCGCGCCGCCTTCGCCGAGTACTGGGAGGCCGGGCTCGCCACCCGCAGCATCGACGACCGCACCCGCGAGTACTTCGACACCCTCATCGACCTGCACATGCTGCCCAAGCCGCTGCGGTTGTTCGCCCCGGTCCAGCGCTTCCTCGTGACCGGCCTGCTGCCGCCCCGGCTCCGCGAGCAGATGGGCATGACCTGGTCGGAGCGCGAGGAACAGCGGCTCGCGCTGCTCATGCGGGCCATCGGCGCGAGCCAGCGCAAGCTGCCGACCGCGCTGCGCCTCTTCCCGATGAACTTCTACCTGGCCGATTTCCGGCTGCGCCGCAGGTTCGGCAAGCCGCTGGTGTGAGTTAGCTCCGGCTGACCAGGGCTCGGAGGAAGAACCCGAGGTTGGCCGGGCGCTCGGCCAAGCGGCGGGTCAGGTAGCCGTACCACTCGGTCCCGTACGGCACGTAGACCCGCACCGCCCGGCCCTCCGCCGCCAGCCTGCGCTGCTCCAGATCGCGCACGCCGTAGAGCATCTGGTGCTCGTAGCGGGTTCGGCCCGCTCCGATGGCCGCCTCGACCAGCACCGGGTCGTGGCTGGCCACCATCGGGTAGCCGGCGCCGTTCATGAGCACGTCGAGGCAGCGCAGGTAGGAGTCGGTGACCTCCGCGCTGTGCTGGAAGGCGACCTCGGGCGGCTCGTTGTACGCGCCCTTGCACAGCCGGACCCTGGCGTCGGTGAAGCTGCCGCAGTCGGCCTCGGTGCGGTGCAGGTAGGACTGCAGGACCACGCCGAGCCAGGGGAACTCCGGGCGCAGGGCGTGCACGGCGGCGAGGGTGCCCGCAGTGGCGGTGTGGTCCTCGGCGTCCACGGTCACCCAGATGTTCGCCCGCTCGGCGGCGGCGCAGATGGTGCGCAGCCGATCGACCGCTTTCGGCTCGGGCAGCGCCCGGCCCAGCGCCGAGAGCTTGACCGACACCTCCAGCGGCACCGCCCACTCGGGGCCCAGCTCGGTGCCGGGCGCGTCGGCCAACGTCGCCAGGTCCGCGAGCAACGCCAGGTACTCGGTGACGACCGCATCCGCCTGCGCCGGGTCGGTGGTGTTCTCCCCGAGGAAGTCGACGCTGACCCGCCGCCCGTCGGCGAGCAGTTCCCGCAGCACCGGGAGCAGCGCGGCCCGGTCGGCGCCCGCCACGAAGCGCCGCACCACCGCCGCCGTGATCGGCACCGTGGTGACCGCCTTCGCCAGCCGCGGCGAGCCCGCCGCCGCGAGGATCACCGGCCGCAGTGGGTTCACGGCGTGCCCATGTGCGGGTAGCGGTGGTCGGTGGGCGGGACGAAGGTCTCCTTGATCGTCCGCGGCGCGACCCAGCGCAGCAGGTTCAGCGGCGACCCCGCCTTGTCGTCGGTGCCCGAGCCGCGCGCCCCGCCGAACGGCTGCTGACCCACGACCGCGCCGGTCGGCTTGTCGTTGACGTAGAAGTTCCCCGCCGCGTATCGGAGTGTGGTGCTCGCCTGGTCGATCGCCTGCCTGTCGCGCGCGAAGACGGCGCCGGTGAGGGCGTACGGCGCGGCATCGTTCACCTGGTCCAGGACGGTCGGCCAGGCATTGTCGTCGTAGACGTGGACCGCGAGGATCGGGCCGAAGTACTCGGTGCCGAAGGCCTCGTCGCGCGGGTCGTCGACCAGCAGGACGGTCGGCTGCACGAAGTACCCTTCTGTGTCGTCGGCGGTGCCGCCCACCGCGATTTCGATCCCTGCTTCTCGGGCCCTGTTCAGCGCGGCCACGTTCTTGTCGTAGGCGCGGCGGTCGATCAGCGCCCCGCCGAAGTGGGTCAGGTCTTTGACGTCGCCGTAGCTCAGGCCGGCTGTGGTGTGCAGGAAGTCGTCCCGCATGGTGTCCCAGAGTGCGCGCGGGATATAGGCGCGGGAGGCCGCCGAGCACTTCTGTCCCTGGTACTCGAAGGCACCGCGGACCAGCGCGGTAGCGAGCGAGGCCGGGTCGGCCGACGGGTGCGCGACGATGAAATCCTTCCCCCCGGTCTCGCCGACCAACCGCGGGTACCCGCGATACCGCTCCAGGTTCTGGCCGACCTGCTGCCACAGGTACTTGAACGTCTTCGTGGACCCGGTGAAGTGGATCCCCGCCAAATTCGGGTCGGCGAGCGCGACCTCGGAGAGCGCCTGCCCATCCCCGGTGACCAGGTTGATCACCCCCGGGGGCAACCCCGCCTCCTCCAGCAGCTGCAGCGTGTAGAACGCGGCGAGCGTCTGCGTCGGCGACGGCTTCCACACCACCGTGTTGCCCATGAGCGCGGGCGCGGTGGGCAGGTTGCCCGCGATGGCGGTGAAGTTGAACGGGGTGATGGCGTAGACGAAGCCCTCCAGCGGGCGGTAGTCCATGCGGTTCCAGGTCCCCGGGCTGGACTCCGGCTGCTGGGCGAGGACGTCGCGGGCGAAGGCGACGTTGAACCGCCAGAAGTCGACCAGCTCGCACGGTGCGTCGATCTCCGCCTGCTGCGCGGACTTGGACTGGCCGAGCATGGTCGCCGCGGCCAGGGTCTCCCGCCACGGGCCCGCCAGCAGGTCGGCGGCGCGCAGCAGGACCGCCGCGCGCTCGTCGAACGGGAGGGCGCGCCAGGCCGGGCCCGCGGCCAGCGCGGCGTCGATGGCCGAACGGGCTTCCTCGTGCGTGGTGTCGGTGTAGCTGCCGAGCACGTGGCTGTGCCGGTGCGGAGTGACGATTTCGTGCCTGGTCCCGGTGCCCGGCCGGTGCTTGCCGCCGACGACAAGGGGGATCTCGACCTGCTGCTCGGCGATCTCGGTGAGTTTCGCGCGGAGGCGCTCGCGCTCCGGGGTGCCGGGGGCGTAGGTGTGGATCGGCTCGTTGGCCGGGGTGGGGACAACCGTGACAGCGTCCATATCTCAGGCTAGCGCCGGATCGCGGGTCCGTCCGGTAGGCCGCGCAGACGTCCCCGGAGGTCGCTCGTCAGCTACTCCTTGCCGCTGCCGCCGACCTGGTGAATCCTCTCCGGCATGGAGGAAGCGATCGGACCTCTGCCGCTCGAGGCAATCAGCGAGATCACGCCCGAACCGATCCGCGAGCACTGGGTGGTCGTCGCGGACAAGCGCTACCCGCCCAAGCAGGTCTACCAGCTCATCACCGGATTGCCGCGCTCGGCGTTCACCTCGCACCGCGCCCTCGCCGAGCTGCGCAAGTCCGGCCTGACCACCAGTGTCTACACACCTCCCTCGGCCGAGGTTGTCCACACGGAACCGGCCGACGACGCGACGAGCAGCATCCAACTGGCCGAATCGTTCGCGACACTGCTGACGTTCCTCACCGACCGCAACCTGACGCTGCACCTCGCCGACGCGGAGACCGCCCTCCAGCACGCCGATTCCACCACGAGCAGCACGGTGATCACCGACTACGGATTCAGCGACGACCTCCTCGACGCCGCGCTGGCCGTGCGCGCACACGTCGGCCGCCTCAGCGACGTCATCCACGCGACCGTCATCGCCCGCGTGCTCCCGGTCATCCTCGAACCCGGCGAAGTGGTCGTGCAACGGCCGTCCCTGGGAGCGGGCAACGACCCGTCGCGCCCCTTCGACCTCGAAACCGACCGGCGAATAGCCGAATTCAAGGTCGCGCAGTGGAAGGGCGCCGACACCATGCGCAAGCGAGGCGTCGTCGCCGACCTCGTTCACCTGGCGCTCGACAAAAGTGATAGGCGCGCCCAACTGTTCGTCGTCGGCACGCTTCCCATCCACTTTCTGACAACGTCCAGGACGACGATCGAATGGGCGCTCGGCCGATCGTCCCCGCACACCAGAGCCCGATTCGAAGAACGCTTCGGACCAGCGAGCGAACACACCGTCGCCGATTTCACCCGCAAGCACGGCTCACATATCGAGCTGGTCGACCTGACGACGCTCGTCCCGTCGTTGGCGCTCCCGCCCGACCTCATCTGATCACGAAGTGCCACTCGCCATCGACCAACTGGCCAGCATGCGCAGAGCCTGCTGCGACGAGCTTCCCGGCTCGGTCGTGTACAGGTACAGCGTCTGATCGGAGTCCCCCGGCAGAGTCAACGTCTCGTACTGAACCGTCAGCTCCCCCGCCACCGAATGTCGCAACCTCTTCGACCCGTGAGTCCGCTGCAACACCCGATGCTCGACCCACCACTGCCGAAACTCCCCACTGGCCGCACTCAACTCCTCGACCAATTCGAGCGCAGCCCGATCCTCCGGATTGTTCCCCACCTCCAACCGCAGACTCTCCACCGCGGCCCGAGCCTGCGTCTCCCACTCCACGAACAACTCCCGCGGCTCCGCACCGAGAAACATCCACCGCGCGTAATTCCGCTCCCGAACCGGCATAGCCGAGAAATCGGCGAACAGCGCGTGCGCCATCCAGTTGCTCGCCAGCACATCCGACCGCCGCCCGAGCACCAGTGCGGGCACCCCGTCCAGCGCCTCGAGCAACTGGTACATCCCTGGCCGCACCCGCTGCACCGGCACACTCCGCCGCCCGGCGGTACTCGGCCGCCCGATCAACTGCCCGAGATACTCCCGCCCCGCCGCATCGAGATCGAGCGCGCGGGCGATGGCGTCGACCACGCCCGCCGTCGGCGTGATCCGCCGCCCCTGCTCCAGCCGAGTGTAGTAATCCGCCGACACCCCGGCCAGCCGAGCGACCTCCTCGCGCCGCAACCCCGGCACCCGCCGAACCCGATCGTCGGCGGGCAGCCCGGCCCGCGCGGGATCGATCTGCGCACGAGCGCGCCGCAGGAAATCGGCCAGCTCCCGGTTCACCTCACCCATGGCATCGAGTCTCCCCGCAACGCGCCCGCGCCGCCTGGGTCGCCGCGTCCTACGTTGCCGCGTCCCAGGTCGCGCCGGACCAGTTTTGCAGCCCTGAGCAGCACCGACAGCGAGCAGAGTAGGTCCCGTCGAAGCACACACCGATCCGAAGGAACGAACGATGACCGCAACCTGGTTCGTGACCGGCACCTCCCGCGGCCTCGGCCTGGAACTGGTGCAGCAGCTCCTCGCCCGCGGCGAGAACGTCGCCGCCACCACCCGCTCCGCCGACCGCCTGCACACCGCCCTCGCCGGCACCGACACCACCCGCCTGCTCCCCCTCACCGTCGACCTCGCCGACGAGAACCAGGTCAGCGCCGCCGTACACCGCACCCTGGACCGCTTCGGCAGCATCGATGCGGTGGTGAACAACGCAGGCTACGGCTACCTCGCCGCCGTCGAGGAGGTCCCCGACCGCGACGCCAGGCAGATGTTCGACATCCAGCTCTTCGGCGCCTGGAACGTCCTGCGCGCGACCCTCCCGCACCTGCGCGCCCGCCGCCGCGGCCACATCGTCAACATCTCCTCGGTCCTCGGCCTCACCACGGTGCCCGGCTGGGGGCTCTACTCCGCGGGCAAGTTCGCCCTGGAGGGGCTGACCGAGGCGCTGGCGGGCGAGGTCGCCGAGCACGGCATCCGCGTCACCCTGGTCGAGCCCGGCTACTTCCGCACCGATTTCCTCACCACCGACTCGCTCGCCCTGCCCACCGCCACCGCCGACGGTTACGAGTCCATCCGCGACATGACCCAGCAGCACCTGGCCATGCCGGGCACCCAGCTCGGCGACCCGGTCCGCGGCGCCGCCGCCATCATCGCCCTGGTCGAGCGCGGCGACGGCCCGCTGCGCCAACTGCTCGGCTCCGATGCGCTGGCATACGCGGCGGCGAAGGTGGAGGCGCTGCAGGCGGATATCGAAGCGAGCTGGGAGCTGGCGTTGAGCACCGACCATTCGTAGAACGAGCCCCTTCGCGGTGCCCGAACGTCCGGTATACGGTTGCCCCGGGGGATACCGCTGGGGGCCGTCCCGAAGACGTGGAAGTGGGGTGGAGCGTGGACGCTGCGGAACCGGAATCAGAGCTCGACCGGCGGATAGCCGCGGTCCGCGGCGAATCGAGGTCGGCCGACGGAACCATAACCATCGAGACCGACCCGGCAGGCCGGATAACCCGCCTCTACGTCGCCGACTACGCCATGGACGACGGCCCGGACCGGCTCGCCGCGGTGCTCGTCGAGCAGCATCGGAACGCGCACACGGCGGCCATCGACCAAGCCGCGCAGATCCTCGGCCCGGCTACTCCGGGGAGTTCCGATGTCTGAAGACCTGGAGCAGGTTGCCCGGCAGGTCGCCGAGGTCAACACCGCCGTCGCCGAGGTCCGTGGCACGGCGTTCTCGCCGGACGGCTCGGTCAATATCGAGGTCGATATCTACGGCACCATCACCGACCTGCGTTTGACGGATTTCGCGATGGAGCGCGGGCCCGAGCACTTCGCCCAACTCGTCCGGGATTGTCACGAGCGGGCGCACACCACCGCGCTGACAGAGGCCCGCCGGGTCGAGGATCGAATTCGCGGGCGGCAGCATTCGCGAGGTGCGTGGTGAGGGTCGATCCGGTCAAGATGCGGGAGCTGGCGACGAGGCTGCGCACGCAGGCAGGAATTATCGAAAGCCGCCAACCGCTGGCCCAGGCTACCCGTGACGCGGCCCGTGCCGGCATGGCAGGATCCGAGACTTTCACCCGGGTCCAGGAAGTGCTTGAGGCACTGGACCGGGTCGTTCGCTACCACACGGACCGAGTCGGCGCGGTCGCCGCTGATATCGATGCCGCCGCGGCTGCCTACGACGCGCAGGAAGCCGCTAACGCGGCCTCGATGAGAGAGGCGGGTCAGCGGTGACGGACGGCCCTTCCATCACGGTCACGAAGGTCCTGGGCTGGAATGTCAGCGCCGGCGAGCGACTTCCCACCGAACTCGACTCGCTCGCCAACACCATCGAAACCGACGTCGAAGCAGCCAGCCGTGACGTACAGAACTCGCGCGACTACTTCGACGGCGAAGCGGGAGACGCGCTGCGCACGCGTTTCGACGCCGAACGCAGGAACGCCCTCGCAACGGTGGACGCGATCACCTCGATGACAGCACCCGTTCGGGAAGTCGCAGACATCTTCCGATCGGCGAAGACGACGATCGTGGACACGGTCCGCGAGATCGAGGCATCCGAGTACCAACTCTTCTACACCGAGGACGGCCAGGTGCTGTCGCGGAAGTCGGTGCTGGAATGGATGACCGGCAACCTGCTGACCGGCCTGACCCAGTCGCTGTCCGTCGAGCGGACCCGCGGCGCCCTCCAAGCCGCGCTGCAGGGTGCGTTGAACGATATCTGGAAGGCCGATCTCACCTACAACGCCGAGCTCAACAAGGTGCTCGAAGGCTTGCCCGAGGCAGTCCGGGAAGCGCTGATCCCGGTCCCCAGCGACCCCGAACTGGCCCGGATTCTGCGCGAGTATCAAGTGGACGCGTCGGATGAGACGGTCGTCTTCCCCTCCGGCACCCTGCTGGACACGATTCGCCTGTACGCGCCGGATTTTCAACCGAAGGCGATGACGCAGGAGGAAGCTGCCGCACTGGCGATACTCGCTGCTCAGCCTCCGGACGGCCCGTTGAATCTGAAAACCTTCTACGCCATCCAAGACGAAGCACAGGTGGTTGCGGAAACGGCCTACCCGGAACTCAGCGAGACCGCCACCAAGGTCGCCCTCTCGGACGGCCACGCCGACGCGTTCCGTCACACGTACTGGAACGCGCGAATGACCCAGGAGTTCGGACCGGAATGGACGAACACCTTCGCCAGTGCGCACGAGAAGATCGGAAGCAATCCCGCCGCCCGCGAGGCGATGGATCTCTACAACAACCAACTGGGCCGAGAAATCGGAACTCAGAATATCGATGCCACGCCGGAAGAGTTGCGACAGAAGGTCCTCGACGCTATCCACGACAACAGGGCGGTGGTCCTTCAGTCGGTGCCGGACGGGAAACAGATCGCCTTCAGCAACTCGGTCGAACCAGGACAAACTGCGACTCTGCCCGGAGCCGATCTACCGCTCGGAGGTAATTAGCATGCGAGTACCCCCCGTCCTGCTCGCAGCGCTGATCGCCGCTGTGATGTTGACGAGTTCCGGCTGTCAACTGATCGGCGAGGAGTCGAGCGGCCCCACCTGTTCCTCGCAGGAGTTCGACCTGATTCGACATCCCACACCACTCGGCACTTCGAAAGCGTTGGTCGGCGCCTTCGACAACGCGGTGAATCAGCAACTGGAATCCGCGACGATGACCGAGATGATCCAGCGCGCCGGGTGGACGATGGACTGGGACCGTGCCATCTATGTCGGCACGAGCACAACCGATGCCCGCCTCGACGAGCGAGCTGGAACGGACCTCGAACTGGCATGTTTGACATCGCTGCCGCAGCGCAGCAGTAATTCCGATCTCGCGAGCCCGTACGTCACTCTCTTCCTCTCCAAGGGCAACCCCGTTCAGGCCGAATGGTGGTACGGCCAGAATCCCAGCCTGAGATTCGGCGAGCAGGAGTTCCTGACGCCGGACACGATCTTCCGCTTCGACTCCGGTCATGGCGTCATGGTCGCGGAATAAGGCGGTTCTCGGAGAGGCTCAGCGCTCAGCAGTTCTGTCATCCGAAGCGGAGCAGGCCGAGTAGGAACAGTCATCGATTGGGTCATTCGACGGGGGCGAACGCCCCCGCCCACTCCCTAGCGTCGGAAACGTAAACCGACCCCAGGAGTTCCGATGACACTCACCAGAAGAGGCCTGTTCGGCGGCGCACTCGCAATCGGCGCCACGGGCGCACTCGCCGCCTGCTCAACCCCCGCGCCCACCGCCGCCCCCATCCCGGGCGCCGCACTCCGAACCGGCTCCGGCACCCACACCACCCTCGCCCCCGTGAAGCAGATCAACGCCGGACTCCTCAATGTCGGCTACGCCGAATACGGCTCCCCCACCGGCACCCCGGTCCTGCTCCTGCACGGCTGGCCCTACGACCCCTACAGCTACGCCGACGTCGCCCCGCTCCTGGAAACCGCCGGCTACCGCGTAATCGTCCCCTACCTGCGCGGCTACGGCTCGACCACCTTCCGCGAGACCACCACGGTCCGCAACGCTCAGCAATCCGCGATCGCCCGCGACATCGTCGACCTCATGGACGCCCTCGGCATCGACTCGGCCATCCTCGGCGGCTTCGACTGGGGCTCCCGCACCGCGGGCATCATCGCCGCCCTGTGGCCGGAGCGCTGCCGCGCCCTGGTCGCCGTGAGCGGCTACCTGATCACCTCGCTCACCGCGAATCTGCAACCGCTGCCCCCGCAGGCCGAACTCGGCTGGTGGTACCAGTACTACTTCGCCACCGACCGTGGCCGCCTCGGCTACGAGCGCAATCGCGACGAGTTCAACCGGCTCATCTGGCACACCGCCTCCCCGGCGTGGAACTTCGACGACGCCACCTACCAGCGCAGCGTGTCCGCCTTCGCCAACCCCGACCACGTCGATATCGTCGTGCACAACTACCGCTGGCGGCTCTCGCTGGCACCGGGTGAACCGCAGTACGACGCCAACGAACGGCAGCTCGCCACCGCCCCGCCGATCACGGTGCCCACCATCACGCTGGCCAGCGATTTCGACGGCGCGGCCAAGGACGGCTCGTCCTACCGGAGCAAGTTCACCGGGCGGTACGAGCACCGGGTGCTCGACGGCATCGGGCACAACGTGCCGCAGGAGGCGCCGCAGCCCTTCGCCCAGGCGATCATCGATGTCGATCGAGGGAGGAACTGACATGTCGCGGATCTGGATGATCACCGGCGCGTCCCGCGGTTTCGGGCGCGCGCTCACGGAGGCGGTGCTCGAGCACGGCGACCGGGTGCTCGCCACCGCCCGCCGTCCGGAGCAGCTCGCAGAGCTCGCCGCGCGGTACGGCGACCAAATCGGCACCACCAGACTGGATGTCACCGACCCGGCCGCTGCCCGCGCCGCCGTGGAACGCGCCATCGAACTCTTCGGCAGGCTGGACGTGGTGGTCAACAACGCCGGCTACGCCAATAGCGGGCCGATCGAGGAGATGACCGATCGGGACTTCCGCGAGCAGTTCGAGGCGAACTTCTTCGGCGTCGTCAATGTCACCCGGGCCGCGCTGCCGGTGCTGCGCGAGCAGCGGTCCGGGGTGTTCCTGCAGTTCTCGTCGGTGGGCGGGCGGGTCGGCGGGACGCCGGGGATGGGGGCGTATCAGAGTGCGAAGTTCGCGGTGGAGGGGTTCTCCGAGGTGCTGGCGGCGGAGGTCGCGCCGTTCGGCGTGCGGGTGGTCATCGTCGAGCCCGGCGCCTTCCGTACCGACTGGCAGGGCTCGTCTATGGAGCTGCACGCGGTCGGCGCCGACTACGAGGAGACCGTCGGCGCCATGAACCGCTACCGGCGGGACAACGACGGCACCCAGCCCGGTGACCCGGCCCGCGCCGCCCGCGTGCTCATCGACGTTGCGGCGCACGACGACCCGCCGCGACGGCTGCTGCTCGGTGCCCAAGCGGTCGACGCCGCCTTGGCGGCCGGTGCGGAGCGGGAACGGGAGACACGCGCGTGGGCCGAGGTCAGCAGCTCCGCGGACTTCCCGTGACGCCTGCGCCGCCCACCCGGTGGGTGCCGCGCGCAGCGTCGTACTACACGCCGGTCAACTCGCGGGCCAGCGCGTCGCGCAGGGCCGCGCGGGTGGTGATCCCGAGCTTCGGGAACACCCGGTACAGGTGCGAGCTGACGGTCCGCGGCGACAGATACAGCTGCCTGCCGATCTCCTTGTTGGTCAACCCCGCCGCGGCCAGCTCGGCGATCCGCCGCTCCTGCTCGGTCAGCGCCGCCGTCTCCGGTGCGGCCGCCCGCACACCGAGCGCACGCAGCTCCGCGTGCGCGCGGGCGGCCCACGGCGCGGCGCCGAGCCGATCGAAATCCGCGGCGGCCGCCGTCAGGTAAGGCCGCGCGGCGCTGCGGTTATTGCTGTGCCGCAGACGAATTCCGTGAGCGAGGCGGATGCGGGCCAACTCGAAGGGAAAGCGCCCGGCCGCCGGATGGTTCTCGGCGGCCGCGACCAGCGCGCCGGCGCCGTCGACATTCAGCGCGCCGGCATCGTCGGCAACCAACGCTCCGGCCCCGGCAACAAGAATCGCCAACCGAGGCGAGATCGCCTCCAACCGAGCCGCCCGCGCCGCGCGCACATGAGCGCGCGCCTCCTCGAGCCGACCCGAATACACCGCCGCCTCGACCAGATCGAGCAGCGTGCGCGACGCCTGGTAGGCGTAGGGCGTGAACTCCCCCGGCTCGGTAATAGCGGTCGCGCAACCATAAGCCGTCTCGTAATCACCGCTGCTCAGAGCGGCAACAGCGCCAATGGCGTCCGCGAGCTGGGTGAGAAACCCGAGCCCGCGCGGCCGCGCCCAGGACTCGACCTCCGCCCGCGCCTCCCCGGCCTCCTCCACTCGCCCCCGCAACGCCGCCAGATACCCCAGGTAACCCCTGGTCTGCCGCACGAACAGCTCGAACCCGAGCTCGCCGGCCCGCTCCAGCGCCCGCACCCCGGTCACCTCGGCCGCCGCCCACTCCCCACTCGCCATCTGGTCGAGCATGATGACGTGCGCCATGACGATCCCACTGGCCACCGCCCCGGTATCGAGCTCCCGATCCATCATCCGCTGCAACCGCGGCCGGAACTCGCCCGCCAGATCGAGGTGGTAGGCGGAGACCGAGAGCCGGGTGACGTCCCACGGCGTCGGCTCCGGCTGTGCCGCCTCCCGCAGCACCTTCTCGGCGGCGCCCGAGCCGTGCCGCACCACATCCCCCCAGGTGTCGAGGTAGAGCCGGGAGCGCGCAGTCACCAACGCGCCGAGCCCGTCGAGCAATAAACGGGTGCGGGACCAGGTCTCCGCGTCGCCCGCGTACTGACTCATGGCGATCAGCAGGTCGACGAGCCGGGTCAGGGTGGCGGTCGGCTCACCGGTCTCCCGGCTCAGCCCCTCGATCGTCGCAGCGACCCGCCGGTAGCTGTCGCGAATATCGCCGTCGCCGTAGAACGCCGTGTAGGCCGAGGCCAGCACCTCGGCGGCGGACTCGGCGCGCACGATCCGCTGCGCCCGGTCCAGTCGGGCGGCGTGGCCGGCGACGAAGGCGGCGTCGCCCAACCGGCGGGAGCGGTCGGGTTCGTTCTCGCTGAGCCGGGCGGCCCTGGTCAGCAGCGCCACCGCCGCGCCCGCCCCACCACGCCGGATGGCCGCGCCGGCGGCCGTCTCCAGAAGCGCCGCCACGGTGTCGTCGGGTCCGATGGCGGCGGCCGCGAGGTGCGCGGCGCGGCGTTCGAGGTCGTCGAAGCAGCTCGCGGCCAGCGCGGCGTGCGCCTCACGGCGCTGCTCGGGAGTGGCCGCGCCGATCACCGCCGCCCGCACCAGCGGATGCCGGAAGACGTACCGGCCGCTCTCGATAACGAGCAAACCCTGCGCCTCCTCGACCCCGCGCAGGTGGTACGCCGGGTCGAGCGCCCCGCGCAGCAGTTCCACGCGCACCGCCGGCCCGAGCGCCGCGATCTGCGCGCTGTAGAGCCGCCGCAACTTGTGCGGCACCGGCACCGCGGGCTCGTCGTCGAGATCGTCGGCGCCCGCGGCGATGTGGGTGGGCAGCTCGAGCAGCGCCAGGGGATTACCGCCCGCGTTCTCCAGGGTGCGCCGCCGGGTCCGGGGCGGAAGCTCCGGGTAGCGCCGGTCGAGCAGCTCAACCGCGGCCGCATCGGAGAGCGGCTGGAGCTCGAGCAGCGCGGCGCCGTCCCAATCCGAGGCGACCTCCGCGCGCACCCCCACCAGCATGGTCACCGACCCCCGCAACCGCCGAGCGACGAACCCGCACACCCCGGCACTCGCCGCATCCAGCCACTGCGCGTCGTCCAGAACCAGCACCAGCGGCCCGGCCGCCTCGAACAGCGCGAGGACCGCGATCCCCAGCGTCAGCACCGACGGCGGCGCATCGGCCCGCTGCCCGAACACGGTCTCGAACACCTCCCGCGCCCCGCCATCCAGCTCCGCCGAGACCCCGAGCAGCGGATACAAAATCTGATGCAACCCCGCGTAGTCCAGCCCCGCCTCGGCCTCCACCCCTGACACCCGAACCACGGTCCGTCCCTGTTCAGCGGCATATCCGGCGGCATCGTCGAGCAGCGTGGTCTTGCCGAGACCGCTCTCACCCCACACCACGAGCGCCCCGCCGCGCTCCCCGCTCACGAACGAGCGGAGCGCACCCCGCTCCTCGTCCCGGCCGACGATCCCGATTGCCGCGCGAGTGTCCATGATCTGCGCTCCTCTCCTGCCCCGCCAACGTAGGACGACGGTGGAAGCGGTGGTGAACAGTTGCCCGGCGCGTCGGCGGATACGTCATCGCAGCGTCATCTGACGGATTCGCCGCCCACCACCCGGCGGCGATGGTGGTGGAGCGGCCGAATCCGGCCCGCCCGGCACCGAGGAGCAACCCCATGACAACCGTCCGTTTCCACCTCCGATCCGCCCTGACCCCCGCCGAGGTGGTCGCGGTGCTCACCGACTTCAGCCCCGCCCGCCCCGCCGCGTGGCCGAGCATCGACGCCGAGCACTTCACCCTGCACGAGTACGGCGCGAACTGGGCCGAGGTCACCGAGGGCACCGAATCCGCCTGGGAGCGCGCCCGTTACGAGTGGCAGCCGGGCACCGTCACCATCACCACCCTCGACTCGAAGGTGTTCGGCCCCGGCGGCGGCTGGGTCTTCCGCGCCGTCCCCGACGGCGAGGGCTCCCGCATCGACGTCGAGCTGACCCGCACCCCCGCCACGCTCCGCCGCAAGGCACTGGCCGCGCTGCTCCCGCTCGTCGGCCCCTCCTCCCTGCGCAAGTCCTTCGCCGGCCCGCTGCGGACGATCCGATGAAGATCCTCTCGCTCACCGCCATCGCCGCTGCGGGCCTGCTCGCCGCCGCCTGCTCGGCCAGCACCCTGCGCGCCGAACCCATCGACGACGCCCCCAGGCGCACCATCGTCCTCGAACACGGCGCCTTCGCCGACGGCTCCAGCTGGGACGAGGTCATCCAGCGCCTCACCCGCGACCGCTACCGCGTGGTCGCCGCGGCCGACCCGCTGCGCGGCGTCGCCGCCGACGCGGCCGCGCTCAGCTCCGTGCTCGCCACCGTGGACGGCCCGGTCGTCCTGGTCGGGCACTCCTACGGCGGCTCGGTGATCAGCGCCGCCGCGGCGGGCAACCCGAAGGTCGAGGCCCTGGTCTACGTCGCGGCCTTCCTCCCCGAATCCGGCGAGACCGCGCTCGACCTGACCGGCCGCTTCCCCGGCTCCACCCTCCCCGACACCCTCGCCCAGACCCCCGGCCCCGACGGCATCGACCTGACCATCCGCCAGGACCGCTTCCCCGCCCAGTTCGCCGCCGACGTCGACCCCGCCCGCGCCGCCCTCATGGCCGCCACCCAGCGCCCGATCGCCCAGTCCGCGCTGACCGAGCCCGCCCCCGCCGCCGCCTGGCACACCATCCCCAGCTGGGACGTGATCACCACCGAGGACCGCAATATCCCCGCCGAGGCCCAGCGCTTCATGGCCCGCCGGGCCGGCGCGCACGCCGTCGAGGTCGCCGCCTCGCACTCCGTGGCGGTCTCGCACCCCGACGTGGTCGCCGACGTCATCGCCGAGGCCACCCGCTCCGAGAAAGGCTGACCATGCGGTTCGCACTGGAGGTCGTCGTCCTGCCCGTCACCGACGTCGACCGCGCGAAAGAGTTCTACGCCGGCCGGCTCGGCTTCCGCCTCGACGTCGACCACGCCGACGAGGGGTATCGCGTCGTGCACCTGACCCCGCCCGGCTCGGGCTGCTCGATCCTCTTCGGCACCGGCGTCACCGACGCCGCCCCCGGCTCCGCGCGCGGCCTGCACCTGGTGGTCACCGATATCGCGGAGGCCGTGGAGTTCCTCCGCGAACGCGGCGTCACCGTGGACGGCCCGTTCCACGACGACACCGGCCCGTTCCACCACGCCGGAGCCGCGCACCGCCGCCCCGGCCCGCACCCGGCGCGCGCCAGCTACGGCTCGTTCGCCGCGTTCGAGGACCCGGACGGCAACGCCTGGTTCCTCCAGGAAGTCACCCAGCGCCACCCCGGCCGCTGACGAGAACAGAGGTTCCCCGTGCTCTACGACGTCATAGTGCTCGGCGCAGGCCCGGTCGGCGAGAACGTCGCCGACCGCACCGCCGCCGCCGGATTACGAACGGCCATCATCGAATCCGAACTGGCGGGCGGCGAATGCTCCTACTGGGCCTGCGACCCCAGCAAGGCCCTGCTCCGCCCCGCCCTCCTGCACGCCGAGGCCGCCCGCTTCCCCGGCCTCGCCGTGGCACCGCTCGACACCGCCGCCGTCCTGGCCCACCGCGACCGCATGGCCTCCGACTGGGACGACAGCGCACAGGTCGCCTGGCTGAAAACCGCGGGCATCGACCTGATCCGCGGCCACGCCCGCATCACCGGCCCCCGCCGGGTCACCGTCGGCCCGCGCACCCTCACCGCCCGGCACGCCGTCGCCATCTGCACCGGAACCCGCGCCGCGCTGCTCCCCGACCTGGCCGCCGTCCGCCCCTGGACCAGCCGCGAGGCGACCAGCGCCCGCACCGTCCCCGCCCGCCTGGCGATCCTCGGCGGCGGCGTGGTCGCCGTCGAGATGGCGACCGCATGGCAGGCGCTCGGCGCGCAGGTCACCGCAATCGTCCGCGAGGACCGGCTCCTCCCCCGCGTCGAACCCTTCGCCGCCGCCCTGGTGGCCGACCGCCTCCGCGCCGCCGGCGCCGACCTCCGCTTCACCACCGGGATCACCCACGCCGAGCGCACCGACACCCTGACCCTGACCCTCACCGACGGCACCCACCTCGTCGCCGACGAACTCCTCCTCGCCACCGGCCGCACCCCCCGCACGGATGACATCGGACTGGAAACCATCGGCCTGCACCCCGGCCAGTGGCTCGACACCGACGACACCTACGCCGTCCCCGGCACCGACTGGCTGTACGCGGTCGGCGACGTGAACCACCGCGCGCTCCTCACCCACCAGGGCAAATACCAGGCCCGCATAGCCGGAACCCTCATCGCCGACCGAGCTCTCGGCCGGGCTGTCGACACCGCTTCCTGGGGCACCCACGCCGGCACCGCCGACACGGTCGCGGTACCGCAGGTCGTCTTCACCGACCCCGAAATCGCCTCCGTCGGCCTGACGTCGGACGACGCCGCACGGGCAGGCCGGACCGTGGACGTGGTGGACTACGACCTGAGCCGCGTCGTCGGCGCCCAGCAGTACCTCCCCGGCTACCGCGGCCAGGCACGGCTCCTGATCGACCCGCACCAGCGCACGATCGTCGGCGCCACCTTCGCCGGCCCCGGCGTCGCGGAGCTGCTGCACTCCGCGACCATCGCCATCACCGGCCAGGTCCCGATCGACCGCCTCTGGCACGCCGTCCCGCCATTCCCCACCATCAGCGAGGTCTGGCTGCGCCTCCTGGAGACCTATCGCGACCAGCGATCCGCCTCCGCTCCCGCCCGTTGAGCCCGCCCCAGATGCCGAAGCGCTCGTCCCGTGCGAGGGCGTACTGCAGGCAACGCTCGCGCACCTCGCAGCCGGCGCAGATGCGCTTGGCGTCGCGGGCGGATTTGCCCTGGTCTGGGAAGAAGGCGTCGGGGTCGGTTTGTGCGCAGAGGCCGTTGGCGCGCCACGACAGTTCCTCGGGGGTGGGCGAGGTGGTGAGTGTTGTGGTCATAGTTGTGAACTTTGGCCGATTTCCGGGGTTGGCGTCGCCACGGCTGACGGGGGATTCGGGTGGTGGGTTTCCCCCATTCGCGATACCTGCTACCTGGAAAAGCGGTCGGGGGCTACGGCTCGAGGAAGAGGCATTCGTTGGGGAGCCGCGGGGTCCCGTGTGCCCCGTACGCGGCGATGTGGATCTGTTCGGCGAGGCGGTGGTGTTGGAGGTCGCAGACGAAGATCAGGGCGGCGGTGAGGCAGGCGACGAACTGGAATTCGAGGCCGCCGACAGTGAGGGTGAGCCAGATGTCGGGTTCATCGGGGCGCGGAGAACTCGGCAACGAGCCGTTCCGGCCGGTACGAGCGTTGCTACGTAGAGGAAGCACAGAGTCGCCTCCGTTTTCGAGCGATGAGCACTGTGGAAACGCTTGCCGCCGCATGACGCGCTGCAATCGGGCGAAGGGGCCTTGCAGGCAGCGGCAGGGCCGTCAATCGCAACTCGTGGCATCCGACGGGAGGGGTGCCCGTGGGTAAGGGGGCCGCCGTCCGGATCGGAGCGGTTTTCGGTGCCGCCCGCTCGGTCCCGGGGATCATCGCTGAACGCCGACCGAGCCGGCGCGCTCGCGACACCAGCGAACAGCGTCGATGATCCAGTCCCGGGTGGGCAGGTAGGTATCGGTAGGTGGAACGACCCACGTGCGCTGCGCGGTGCTGGGCGGTCCCGGCACGGGGAGAAGCAAGGTCGCGGCATCCGTGATTCCGACGTTCACTGCGGCGAGTTCGAGGTCGGCGCAGATGTCGAGGGGGCCGACGCGAGCGAGAAACACCCACCGTCCGCTGAGAGCGGACAACAAGGCGGGTCCACATCGCCCCGGCACGTCGTCCATCCGTGATCGCACAGCGGCACCGAGATGTGGTGGAGTGGTGACCACACAGAAGTCGTCGCCGCCGGCCCGGATAGTGTTCACCCCGTCGGTGCTGACGAAGGCCGGGATTCCGCACACCTCGCGGTAGTAGTCGCAGCGCTCCTCGAGCGTCGTCCCCCACAGCGGTGCGCCGACGTGCATTCATTTCCCCCTCGGTTGCTGGCCCTCGGATGCGAGGGCGCCCGGCCCCGAACCGGGGCAGTGGGTCCGGTGTGCGGGAGGAACCCCTGACGTTCCTCCCGGGCCGGGCGCCGGGGATAGAAGACCGCATCGGCAGGCGCGTTTCGAGGGGTGTCCGGATGATCCGAGGCGATCGCGCCGACCACCCTGAGCGGTTTCCAGATATGATGTAAACCGTTGTGTATGAGGACTTTTCCTTCATCCAAAGGGGAGATCTGTGGCATCCAAAAATAGGGGCCCCAGTGTTCAAAACGGGGAATCCAAAAGTGCGGGGCGGCCCGAGCCCCACGCGGGGTCGACCGTGCCGCGCAGGCAGTTGGGTCGGCATCTGCGCGAGCTACGGCAGGAGTCCGGGCTGACGATCGCAGAGGTTGCTCGGCTGATCGAGCGGGGCGCGGGGACGGTACAGCGGCTCGAGACTGGAACACCGCACCGCATCCGGCTACTCGACATCGAAGCGATGTGCCGCGTGCTGCACGCCGATCAGACGATGACCGATGCGCTAATGGGGTTGGCTCGGCAAGGCAACGACCGGAGCTGGTGGCACGAGTACGGCGACCTCATTCCGGAAGGTTTCAGCGTCTACATCGGCCTGGAAGCGGCTGCCGCCACCTCGACATCGTTCAGCAACATCGTCCCCGGCCTGTTCCAGACGCCGTCATACGCCGAGGTCATGATTCGCACGGCCTATCCCGACAATGCCGCCTCGGACATCTCCCGGCGGGTACAGATTCGCCTGCACCGGCAGAAACTCGTCACTCGAAACTGGCAACCGCTGCGCGTGATCGAGTTGCTGGACGAGCACGCGCTGCACCGGGTCGTCGGAAGCCCGGCGATCATGTCGCAGCAGCTTCGGCACCTCGCTGACCTCAGCACTCGGGACAACATCGAGATCAGGGTAGTGCCGTTTACCGCAGCGCTACCGCTCGGCGAAGTCGCCGGCCCTTTCGGCATTCTCGACTTCGCACAGAGCACTACCGGTACGCGCGAACCGTCCACTGTGCATCTCGAAGGCTTCACGGGCGCCTTGTATCTCGAGCAGGCTGAAACCGTAGAGCGATACCGTAAGGCGCACCAGGCCCTCAGCCGCGTAGCGTTGAACCCGCAACAGTCACGTGACCTGCTCCGGCAGGCAGCAAGGAGGTTCGCGCGATGAATGCCCACTTCGACGGTGCCAGCTGGTTCAAATCCACCAAGAGCGGTGATATCGACTGCGTCGAGGTCGCCTTCGCGGGCAGTTATGTCGGTGTCCGGGACTCCAAGAACATCGCGGTCGGGCACCTGACCTTCTCTGCCAACGCCTGGGACGCGTTCACCGCCGGGATCGCGCGCGGCGACTTCCACCAGGCGTAGCGACACGACCGGGGCCCGGTTTCGCGTCCAGCGGGACCGGGCTTCTGCCTTTCCAGGCCATCGACATCCCCGCTCATCCCGCCCCGAAGCTGTGTCGGCGCGCTCAGCGGTGCCGCTCAAGCGCGGCCGATCCCGCCGCGAGCGGCTCCTCTCCACCAATCTCTCCGCGGTTTCTGCAGCATTTGGGGCAGATGCCCTCCGAAGTGACGTTGATGTCGGAAGGGTCCTCGCTGCTCGGCGTGCGTGCCCCTTCTATCATCAACGTCACTCACTCTGCAGCAGCCCCCACTGCCATCAGCCACTCGCCGTGAGCTTGCAGCTGCAGGGCGCCCCGGGCGGGCACTTTCACGACCGTGCAGGCTTCGCGAAACTGCTGCCATATACCGGTTTAGCGGACGGCAGTTTCTCTGTACACCTCGGTGTGAGCAGTGCTCTGACAATAAGCCCCAGGTCAAGAGGCATAGGGCTACCTCCTCATCGACCTAGCGATGCTGCTCACACCAACCATGAGTGCAGGGCAAGCTGTATTAACGCAACCTCGAAGTCGTGGTCGTGTTGCAGCAGCGGTCGCGAAAAACTACGCTCACCAGGTGTCGAATGACGAAGCAGTTTCCTCCGGCCTCAGCGATAGGAAGACGCAGTGACCACAGGAAAGCGCAAAGCGGTCGTCCTGCTCAGCGGCGGGCTCGACTCGACGACGGTCCTCGCGATAGCACACCAACAAGGGTACGAGACGTACGCGCTCAGCTTCCGGTACGGTCAGCGGCACACGGAGGAACTCGAGGCCGCCAGGCTCGTCGCTTCGAAGTTGGGCGCCACACAGCACGTGATAGCCGACATCAACCTGGCCGTCTTCGGCGGTTCCGCGTTGACGGACCACGCTCTCGACGTCCCGCATCACGACCGGGTTGACGACATGGGTTCCGGCATCCCGATCACCTACGTGCCGGCGCGCAACACGGTATTCCTCTCCTTCGCCCTCGCCTGGGCAGAGACCCTCGGATGTTCCGACGTGTTCATCGGCGTGAACGCTCTCGACTACAGCGGGTACCCGGACTGCCGACCCGAGTACATCGAGGCCTATGAGCGCATGGCCAACCTGGCCACGAAGGCCGGTGTAGAGGGCACGCAACTGCTCCAGATCCACACCCCGCTGATCGACCTGACGAAAGCGCAGACGATCGAGCGAGGGCTCGAACTCGGAGTGGATTACTCCTGGACCCACAGTTGCTACGACCCGGTTAACGGTCGTGCCTGCGAGACCTGCGACTCGTGCCTGCTGCGAGGCCGCGGCTTCGCCGAACTTGGGCTGGTCGACCCCTCCTTCACTTCTCTCCAGGCCTGATCCGGCAAATGTATCGGGTAAAGGAGATCTTCTACACTCTTCAGGGCGAAGGAAGCCACGCCGGGCGGCCGTCGGTGTTCTGCCGATTCACGAGCTGCAATCTGTGGACCGGATTGGAAAAGGACCGACATCGAGCCATCTGCCAATTCTGTGATACAGACTTCGTCGGCACGGATGGGCCTGGCGGAGGACGTTTTCGAACCGCTACAGACCTCGCGGCGGCGGTGGCGAAGACCTGGGTGGGACGTCCCCATCCGCGCAGCCGTCCCTATGTGGTTTGTACGGGCGGTGAGCCTCTGCTCCAGTTGGACCAGGCAGCGGTGGATGCTCTACACGCAGAGGGGTTCGAAGTTGCGGTCGAGACGAATGGCACTCGCCAGGCTCCTGCCGGACTCGACTGGGTGTGTGTAAGCCCCAAAGCGGGCGCCGATGTCGTGTTGACCTCAGGCAACGATTTGAAGTTGGTATACCCGCAAAATGATGCACAGCCGGAACAATTTGAAAACCTCGATTTCACTCGTTTCCTGTTACAGCCGATGGATGGCCCCGACCTGGTGCCCAACACTCAGGCGGCGATCAATTACTGCCTAGAGCACCCGCAGTGGCAGTTGAGCGTCCAGACGCACAAGACATTGGGGATCCGTTGATTGAGATATTTCGTGAATTCAGGTTCGAAGCAGCACACCGGCTTCCGAACGTGCCCGAGGGGCACAAGTGCGCCCGCCTGCACGGTCACAGCTACCGCGTACAGGTTCATCTTCAGGGCGAAATCGATCCCGACTCGGGCTGGTTCATGGATTTCGGCGACCTCAAGGCTGCTTTCAAGCCGATCGAGGCGCAACTCGATCACTACTACCTCAACGACATCGAAGGGCTTGAGAATCCCACAAGCGAGGTGCTCGCAAGGTGGATCTGGGAACGCCTGGTGGATCAATTGCCTCTGGCTGCAATCCAAGTGCGCGAGACGTGCACGTCTGGTTGCATCTATCGCGGGGGTGTCTGATGCTCCCGGACGTACAGGCCGCTTCCGACGTACGGGGTATCCCACTCGATGAGGTAGGTATCGAAGGCCTCAGGTACCCGATACTGATATCAAGTGGGCAGGGAGACAAACGAGAGACTGTGGCCACCGCAGATATGTCGGTGAGCCTCGATGCCGGGGTCAAAGGCGCGCATCTCAGTCGCTTCATCGAGGTACTCCACAGTTGGCGTGAGCAACTGGGCTCGGAGAGTGCGGTAGGTATCGCCGATGACCTCCGCCACCGCATGGGAAGCGGTCGCGCCCGCGTACACCTGGCCTTTCCCTACTTCCTGGAGCGATTGGCTCCTGTCACCGGTGCGCGGGCGTTTGTCGAATACAACTGCGCCGTCACCGCAGTCAGTGAACGTGCAGGCAGCAGCCTCGCACTGCAGGTCGTGGTACCGGTCACGAGCGTTTGTCCGTGCAGCAAGGCGATCAGCGATCGAGGTGCACATAACCAACGTGGTCGGATCACCATCGATGCCCACCCCACTGAGAATCCGACCGATCTCTGGTTCGATGAACTCATCGACATCGCTGAAAGTGCTGGATCGTCGCCTGTATACGCGTTGCTGAAACGACCCGACGAGCGTCATGTGACGATGGCAGGATACGACAAACCCGTGTTCGTCGAAGACATGGTACGCAATGTTGCTCAGTCACTTAGGGACTCGAACCATGTCGAGGCCTACCGCGTCCGGGCCGTCAATGACGAGAGCATCCACAACCACGCGGCCTTCGCCGAACTCGCATGGACCAGCGCGGCCGGCAGGATCTAGAGGTGGACATCCGCACAACCCCACGAGATCGGGCCGTGCACATCGTGGTGACGTGCGCGAACCGTAAGCGCCAGGCCGCACCGCAACACCATCGATTTCGGGATCTGCACGTCGAAAGATCAGAGAAGCGCTGCGCTGCATGGCTCGAACGCCTCTCCGCAGGTTCACCGACAATTGCCGCGACGGATATGTACGCGGGCGAACACTGGCAGGTTGCCAGGCAACTGCCCGAGGCAGTCGGGGCATCCGCCACACTCTGGGTCAGTTCGGCAGGCTACGGTCTGATCCCCGCCGCGGCTCGGATCCATCCTTACGCGGCAACGTTTGCCGGGGGCCAGCCCGACTCCGTAGCTGAGACCTGGGATGGCGCACGGCGCTGGTGGGACGAGTTGTCGAGATGGGCTGGACCGTGCGACGGTGAACCGCGGTCCTTCGCGGCACTGGCAGAGCGGGACCCAAGCTCGGTGATCGTCGCCGTCATGTCGGATGCGTATCTGCGCGCCTGTTCCCACGATCTCGCGGACGCGGCGTCGCGGCTGAGAGACGCGGATAACATCTCAGTGTTCGGACCGCCAGGAAGCTCGCCCAGGATCGCCGACCTGATCGTGCCGGTAACCGCGGTCCTTCGACCAGCAGTCGGCGGCAGCATGCAGGCGCTTAATGTGCGTGCTGCCGACCATATTCTGCGCACCGCGCGTGCGTCCGACACGCCGTTACGCCGATCGCTGCTCACCGAGCTGATCGCTCACGCCACCGCGGCCGCGCCTGCAGATGCGGGCCGGAGACCGGCCGGCATGAAACTTGCTGACGAGGACGTCCGGTCCTTCATACGACAGCACATCGCCCATGGACCGTCATCTGCAACGAAACTGTTGCGCACGCTTAGGAATTCGGGGCTGTCATGTGAGCAGGCTCGTTTCAAAGCGCTCTTCGCCGAAGAAGCAGCAGCAAGGGAAGTGTTGTTCTGATGTCATCATCGACCAGAGCCACTCCGACGCGGGAAGTCCGCGCGCTTCGGATTGTTCAAGCCAAAGATTCTCCGCTCTACATATTTATGCTGCGCGCCGACGAGATCCTGAATTTCGCTGATATATCCCGCGTCAGTCGTGACGAGGCAGGCAAGCTGATCGGCTATCAGCGACCTCAGGTACGCAAGCACATCCAAGAGATCGTGGAGTACCTGGACAGTGACGTCCCCATCTTCCCGAACCCGATCATTATGGCGTTGGCACCGGAGGTTACGTTCCGGAGCACCCGAGGCGGAAATCGCCATCCCGACGACGGGGTATCCGATACCGGCAGGCTTACCATTCCGTTGCCAGAAGCGGGTAAAACGAAACCGGCCTGGATTGTCGATGGTCAGCAGCGAGCGTTGGCGCTGTCACGGGCCCAACGCCGGGACTTTCCTGTCCCGATTACAGCGTTCGTCGCCGACACCGTCAATCTCCAGCGTGACCAGTTCGTCCGGATCAATAACACGAAGCCTTTGCCACGAGGATTGGTCACCGAACTGCTGCCCGAGGTTGACAGCCCACTCCCTGCACGGCTTGCAATCCGACAGGCACCATCCAAGCTGTGTGATGTCCTGAATACAGATAACTCGTCGCCGTTCGTAGGCATGATCAAGCGCGCCTCGATGTCAGGCAACTTGCCGAGTCGTGCGGTCATCACAGACACCGGTATCGTGGCAATGATTCAGGAGAGTCTTACATCATCTTCGGGTTGTCTATACCCGTATAGGGATATAGGGCGAGGCGAAACCGACTTCGACAGCATTATCAAGGCTTTGATTATATATTGGTCAGCCGTTCGAGACGTTTTTCCGGAAGCCTGGGGAAAGCCTCCGGAGAAAAGTCGACTCATGCACAAAGCCGGAATCTTGGCGATGGGCCGCCTCATGGATCGAATCTTGGGAACAGTAGATCCACTGCACGAGGATGCTCCCGAACGGATACGCCAGCACCTCGCCCTTGTCGTCCCCCATTGTCGCTGGACCGCAGGCACTTGGGATGATATCGGACACAATTGGAATGAAATCGAAAATGTCACGAAGCATGTTCAAGAACTTTCCAATTATTTGATTCGCATCTACCACTCAACACGTAGGGAACTCATGTGAAGTTCTTCTTTCCCGACAGCCAGGATATGGTTAGCCCAACTTACGACTTCATCAATGATGAGTACTCCCCCTTTCGAGTGCGTCAGCGTGACGACAAATATGCCCATGAGGTTCTGAGCCCACCGCCTTACGATGGAATACTGGTCAGCAAAGCCATCGTCGATGGCTCCATAAAAGGTGCCGGTAAATATTCGATGCCGCAACGGGAACGATTATATCGCCTTGGCGTGAAAAATTATTTCCGCTTACCCGATGGTGTTGCGTCGCTCGGCGACTGCGGAGCTTTCAACTATATCGATGAAGAACTTCCCCCGTACACTGTAGACGAAGTCCTAGACTTCTACGAAGGCTGCGGATTCGATGCCGGTATCAGTATCGATCACATCATCTTTGGCTACGCCCCCGATGTCTCTGATGCCGACGCAAAACCGGCATGGACGGAGAGGCGGCAGGTATCTCTCAGATACGCCGAGAAATTCCTGGCGGGCGTTGAGTCGCGCGGTCGAAGGATCGAACCGGTAGGTTCTGCACAGGGTTGGAGTCCAGCGAGCTACGCCGACAGTGTGCAGCGTTTGCAGGATATGGGTTACAAGCGAATTGCGTTGGGAGGCATGGTACCTCTGAAGACCAACGAGATCCTCGCTTGCCTTCAGAGCATCGATGAAGTTCGTGCCCCAAGGACCGAACTTCATCTACTGGGAATCACCCGGGTGACATCGATGGAAGAGTTCGCACGGCTAGGTGTGACGAGCTTCGATAGCACGTCACCATTTAAACAAGCATTCATGGACGACCGGGACAACTATCATACATCGGACGGGACATTCCCGGCTATTCGGGTCCAGCAGTCGGACGGAAATCCTGCACTCAAACGCCGGATCTTATCGGGCGCCGTCTGCCAGAATACCGTGAAGGCCGCCGAGCGTGAGTGTTTGAAGCAATTGCGGAAATTCGACTCCGGCGCCAGTTCGGTGGAGACGGTTTTATCGGCACTTGCCGAATACGAGAGACTCGTTGACCCGAGTAAGAAGACACGGATTCCGGGTTACCAGCGAACCCTCGAAGCGAAGCCGTGGAAGTCCTGTCGGTGTGAACTCTGCCAAAAGCACGGCATAGAAATCGTCATCTTCCGTGGTACCGAGCGCAACAAGAGTCGCGGATTCCACAATCTGTCGGTGCTAAGTGCGAGAATGCACGACATTGCCATCCGACCGTCTGCCGAGGAGAGATAATGGCCGACCGCTACACGCTTCGTCTTCCCGCGCTGGAGGTTCGGCAGGGGAATCGCCGCATCTACTGTTTCGCAGTGGACGGCAAGCGGATTCACGAATTCGCAGCAGTTTCCCGTATCCGCCGGGGTGCCGAGGAAGCTCTCCACGGCTACCAGCGCCCTGAAGTCTCGAGTCACATTCGGGCGATCAAACGTTATCTCGAATCGGAAGGTGCGATGCTTCCGAACGCAGTAGTCCTTGCGTTCGACAAACGAGTCACGTTCGAGCGCTCGGCGGGATCGCCGTCAGCCGTTCAATACTCTGTACCTGGCGAGTTGGTGGTGCCGATCGACGAGACCCTCGCCGAACAAGACAAACCGGCCTGGCTGGTGGACGGACAGCAGCGCAGTGCGGCGATCCGGGACGCCGACATCGACGAGTTTCCCGTAGCCGCAGTGGCGTTCATTGCCGATGACGAGGCAGAGCAGCGCTCGCAGTTCATTCTTGTAAACAACACGAAGCCACTTCCCAAGGGCTTGGTCAACGAGTTGCTGCCGGACACTACGGGGCATCTCCCCCCAGCATACGCTCGTCGGCAACTTCCGGCCGAGATCATGACCCGGCTCAACGGCACGATCCGGGGCCCATTCTATCGGATCATCGCTACACCGACCGCTCCGGATGGCTACATCAAGGACAACAGCGTCCTGAAGATGATCGAGCACAGTTTGTACGAAGGCGCGCTCTACCAGTACCGTAATCCCGCCGATGGAACCGGCGATATCGACAAGATGCTCGCGCACCTCAACACTTTCTGGGGTTTGGTTCGAGACACTTTTCCCGATGCCTGGAAGCTCGACCCCCGCCATTCTCGGCTCACGCACGGTGTAGGCATCCAATCGATGGGTTTCGTCATGGATCACCTCACCGAGCATCTGACGTATGACAAAGTCGATTCGGAAACGGTTGGCGATGCAATGAAACAGATCGAGGGCTTAGCCCGGTGGACCAAGGGCGTCTGGGCTTTCAATGAGAGCGGCGAGCGAAAGTGGAATGGTCTGCAGAACACGCCGAGTGATGTTCGCCTGCTGACGAACTACCTGCTACAGGTCGTCGACAACCAGGTTCCGACGCCACTCTACTGATCGCCGGCCCGGCTTCGGGCCCAAGGCCCTCACTGCTGAGCAGTGGCGTCAGAACCGGTGGAAGTTCCGCCTGTCCGATGTCACTGCAACGGCTGATTCGAACCAAGATTCAATGGAATCCGGCTATCCGAACCGCTTCTCGAGCTCCGTCAACGTGGTGTGCAGCAATGAAGCAGATCCACTCCCATCCACATAGGCGATTTTATCTTTACTGGCGTGGTTGGAGATGAAGCCGGTCGCGGCGTGCGTTGCAGATCGCGTGATCAACACGACCAGATCAGCGTGCTGCACCCATTTGCGGAGCCGCGGACTACCCACGTGGTCCGATGAAGTCGTGACCCGTGTGTTCGGTGCGACGGAGCGCAATTGCTCGGTCACTCGCCCCAAGACCTTCTCATCGAGCGAGTAGAGTAGGACATTCACCTCCCCGGCGAACCACTTCTCCGAATCCGTTTGGTCGTCGTTCTGCTCGGTCTGCCATGGCAGTCCCAATTCGAGTTCGTCGTCGAGGACGCGGGCGAAGGCAATGTCGACCTTCTCCAGACGTTTCGAATGCCGCGAGAGCGGAGTCAGAAGTCTATAGCCCAGTTGCCGCCTTTCGGCTTCGTCCGGGCACGCCGCCAGCACCAGAGAATCGACCATGTCCAGCGCCGTCGATGCCCGTTCCGGTGCAACCCAGCGGTCGGCCTCGGAGCCGATCTCCCGCAATAGGCTGCTGTAACGATCGGCACTCGGCGCATCGCGCAGTGCGACACCGAGTAGCGCCTGAATCGCCAACAGGTCGCCGGGGTGGAATCGGTTGTAGGTGAGGGCGTTGAGAATAAATGCCTCGGCGCTGTGCCCTGCCGGGTCGTGGTAACCGACAGCGTCGAGGAAGGCACCGACAGCGCTCCATATCTGCTCAGCGCCCTCATCCGGCAGGCCATCCAGCAGGCTGGCGATTTTCTCGTCGTCGTCAGCGGGCGAGGACCAATCCTGCCAACTGGACTCTCGAAGCACATGTCGCGCGGCCGGGAAATCCTCGGATAGCGCGGCCACCAACTCGGCCCAGGACGAGATCGTGGGTGTCGTTCCATCCGCAACCACTGCGTCGTTCGAGGCATCCGCGGTCCTGTTCAGCAACTCTGCACGGACCACCGCCGGTAGTTCCTCGATTTGCTGCAGGCTGATCAGTCGGGCCTTCGCGTGTTCGAGCAGTTCGTGATCATCACCGATGATTCCCGCGAGCACCGCGATGGTCAACGCGCCGGTCGAACGGAGCCTCAGCGGCCCACTCAACAACTCCCGCACGTGCGTGCCAATTTCCGCCAGCAGCTCGATTGCACCGTCGATCTCGTCGGCCGCAAGGTATTTCTCGATCGCGCTGAAGTACAGCGATTCCAGCAGAGCCTCACGTACCGGTGTCGGCGGCTCCTGGCGAACGACATCCGCCAGCCGGGGAAGCTCCTGAATCTCCGCGTCTTTGCCCAGCCGGTTGAGCCGTTTGATCGTCAGGTAAGCCAAGTTGCTGGCGTCCAGGCCACCGGTCTCCCGCAGTTGCTCGAGAATCAACGCCGAGCTCGCCTCACCGCCGGCAGCCAGCGCGGCATCGAATTCGGCCAGGAGCCGACCCGCAGGTTTCGCAACGTGCCATGACCGCACCGGCCGCATCGCGAGTACTTCCTGCATCAGCCGCAGCGCATCGGTCAGCCCGGGCCACCGCTTCGCCGTCGGCCCCGCGCCGAGACGGAACACAGCAGCGGCATTCACGGTCTCGAGCAGGATCCGCTCGATCTCGACTTCCGGGTCGAGCCGGGCGGGACGCTCCATGGACGCTTGAGCGAGATGACTCGGCCCCGCGAACGCCTTGATGAGTTCCGAGGTCGGGACCACATCCTCCCGCTTGTCCACCACCACATAGACGGTGAAGCGGTCCATCGCCTTCTCGAATGCGGGCAGCACCAGTGGGATATCTGGTCGATCGAGGGCTTTGGTAACGAAAGGCCGTGTGCGATCCGCCCATTTGTAGGTGTCGGCCAGGTCGGGCCAGGCGTCGTTGACGGCCGCCGCGAAGAACGCTTCCAGCAGTCGCCGGGTGGCTTCCGGTGTTCGTGGTTCCACTGTCTCGGTCACGGTGTACCTTCCCAACGCCGTTCCAGGTCTATCCGGGCCTGGCCGGGTTCCCGCCCGCCCTGGCTGTAGGTGACCGCCTCGTCGTTGACCGTCATACCGCGGATGGTGAAGTTCATTGATCCGGTGAGCAGCCACTCCTGCCCACACATAGTCTTCTCGTGCACCTCTGGCGCCTGCATGATTTTCAATCGCCCACGCGGGGCTTCGGCGGCGAGCCGGTGCAGGAAGGGTTCGTTGTGGTCGTCGGGGCGGGTCACGACGTGCAGGTGCGCTCCTGCCGCGGTGATTGTGGCCAGTGCGTCCGACAGCCGACACACAGTGACCGAGTCGTCGCCGAACACGGCATCGAACTCGCCCGCGGAGTTGTCGATCACGTCCACGTCGGTGATCCACGGCGAAACCAGCCAGATCAGCGGGCTGGGGGCGAGCATCTCGGACAGCAACACGGCGCGAAGGACCGGTGCGACGCGGATACGCGTCTGTTCACTGATACGAATCGTACGTGCAGTAGTGGTCATTGCACCGCTTCCCGGATCTCTACGCGTACGGTGGTGCGATCCGAGTGTCTGACGACGTTTCGGACCTGGCCGTAGAGGCGGAGCGTGTCCCGGTCAATGGGCAGAACCGGGAGCAGGACCAGCGCGGCCGCCACACCCCGGTTTTCCCGGCCGCGACTGACCAGGTCGAGTCTTCCATGTCGGGTGAGCGCCGCTTGGTATCGCACGGTCCAATCCGGTTCGCCGAGGTCGATCTCGATCAACTGCTCCGCGTGGCAAGCGCTGATCAGAGCCCGGTCCACGACGGCTTCTGCACCGAATCCCTGGTAGTACTGCAGATGCTGGTTTCGAGCCTGGTGGCCCCGAGGCCACAACAGGCTGAATACCTGGTCGGCGCTCAGTTCCCGCTCACTGTCGGCGAAGGATCCACGACTGGCCACGAAGGCCATCACGCGTGCATCGATCTCCACCCCGAGTCGTCGCTCCAACTCCATCCAGTCCTCGACCAGCCTCAAGGCCGTGCGGTCCAAGGCAGTGTCCGAGCCGGGGCGCAACAGGCGGGTCGACAGCGCGGCGAACGCGGCGTGCCGGGGTGGCCCGCTGAGCGTCGTCCACGCCTCGCGCAACTCTTGCAGTCCCGCTCCGGCGGTCTGCGTGGAGCGAGCCTGCCGCAACTCGGCGATGGCGCGTGCCGCTGCACCGGAAGGATCCGCTGTCACTGCTTTCAGCAGCTCGAGCATCGCCGCGTCGACGTGCTCGTGCTCGGCTGGGGCCAGGATGGAATCGACAAGTGTCCAGAATGCTCGGGGATCCTGCGCATAGTTCTGGACCAGGAACTCGACCACGCCAACACCTCCGATCGACGTCTCGGTCAGCCACACCACGTCGTGGTCGCCCTGCCCCTGTTCGAAGACATCGACTGTGAGGTCTTTGTCCTGCGCGTGGGGACAGACACGGATCGAAGCCGCGAGGATCGCTGCGGCAACCGTGTGCGTATAGACGCGCGACGCCAGCGACGCTGTCCGGTCCACGATGTCGGGGTCGGTCAGAAGCAGGCCTGCGCGGTTGAGCGAGCTGATGACCGCGGGCTGCGTTGCAAGTGCCGAGAGCCCCTCGACGAGCCGATCTGTCGTCGACGCGCCCGACCCAGGAGTATCAGCGCTCCGATACATGACAGTGAGGATCTCGGGCAGCTGCTCGCGCCAAGCCCCATCGGCGAGTTCCGCGTGCACCGTCGAACCCGAACGCCCATCCGCCCCTCCGAGGGCGAATGCGGTGAGGTAGATCTGGGCCAGCCATTCGCGCTGGAACTTGTTCGCCACATCGTCGAGGTTCGGATCCGAGCGCACTGCGTCCAGAAACGCCAGCGATCGCCACTGCGGCGAGCCGAGATAGGTCCGGAATTCAGGGGTTTCAAGATCGGGACGCTTGAGAACGAACCTGATTCCGTCCACCTCCAGATGGAAACCGAGTGCCGCCGGTCCACCGTCGAGTGAGTAGGCGATCTTCCGCCGCTCATCGGTGCGCTGGTTGGCGCGAGCGATCACAGTGTCCGCCCCGATCGTCATTCGCCGGACCTCGACCGGATTGCCGCTCCGATGCGAGCAGAACCCGACCTCGACCAATCGGGTGCTCCACGGCGACGAGTCCGGAATGTCGGCAGCGTGGGGCGGCGTGCTTTCGCCGACCGCGACCTGACTGACCCACCGCGCAGTGCCCTGAGACCTCGTGTGGATCTCGGGGTCCGGCTCCTTCATGCGAATGATGGTTGGGCGGACCACCTGGTATTTCTTGCCATCAGCCCCTTCCCACACCCCCTCGATCATCGCGCCGGGACCGACAATGGTCCGCAGATCGAGTTCATCGGAGCCGGTCGGAGGCGCGATCCAGGTTCGATCGTCGTCACGTCGGTATGCGTACCGTTTGCTGACCCTTCCCGGTACGGTCTCTCGCAGAGCCTGCGCTATACCGAGCGACTCGGTGTCGCCCTGATCGCCGAACGGCAACTCCAACCGGACGTCGGGGACGTTCAACGGCGCGAACAATGAGGTCGTCAGAAACTCCGGAAGCAGGTCGCCCGGCCTGGCACCAGAATCTTCGCGAGCTGGCTCCCACCGGGTACTGAGCCTTCTCAACGCTGTTGGAACTACGGCCAGCAGCAGTGACCGCGGTGGATCCCACAGGATCGCCTGGACATCCTCCGGATCTATCTGCAGCGCACTCTGGATGTGTTTCGCCAGGTGGTCCTGTGCACCCTCACGATTCTCCAGGACCGCACGCAGAATTTCAGCGACGAGATCATACGTGGAATCGTCGATCAATTGCCTGCCCCGCGGGCGTTCCAGCACCTTGCGTGGATCGAAAAAGCACTGCTGGGCTCGCATCCGACCACCCAACCAGTCGAGCATGGCCTGAGTCGCTTGGATCTTCTGAATGAACCTGTTGCCAACGGGCAGGGTGGGGGCCGTCAGGACTGGCGTGAACAGCGTTTCGTAGGCCTGATAGGCCAAGCGGTCACGCCCGTACTCCGAGAGCGTAACGACGGTAATCGGCCGGGTGGCTCGGAGCCTGCCGGCTCGCCCGCGCCGCTGGATGAACGCTGCTGGGTTGCGTGGCGCCTTGTGCTGAAGCACCAACCCCACTCTGGAATCGTTGACGCCGACTTCCAGCGACGGTGAGGCGACAGTTAGGTCGGCGTCTCGATCCATCCCGGCATCTTGGGACGAGGTCCGGCCGATCCGCAGGTGCTCCTGTCGCAGGTCAGCCGAGAGCGGGTATCCGATCTTCTCCGTCACGCGCCACACCTGGCCATCGCGTTCGCGGTCTGCCTCGAAGTCTCTTGCAGACGAACGCAGCGCAGCCAGAACCGGTTGTTTGCTACTCCGCATGGCGCGGTTCTGTCCGCCCTCTGCGTCGCGGAGGGCGTCGTAGAAACGGTTGGTCACGTCCAGGTCGTCGGTGAACATGAAACCGGTCGTGCCGAAAAGATGCTGTTGTTTGTCGAGGATCCTGCCGAACAGCATCGCTGTCTGCACGGAGGTCGACAGCAGACTCGCCTGAGAGATCGGATCGCCGCGTAGGGCAATGCAGTATTCACGTCCCTCGTCCACCATGTCGGGTTCCCTGGGCTCGACGCGGTCGACAGCGCTCGGGGGCAGACCGGTCAGCGCAGCAAAGAACCGCTCGCTATCCCGCAGTGTCGCGGACAGGCCGACGAAGGTGATGGGCCTCCGCGCCGCGTTGCGCCAACGCCGCAGGAGAAGCGCGACCTGAGCGCCGTGCATCCCGACGTAGGTATGCACCTCGTCCAACAGCACGACTGCTGGCGGCGCTCCCCCCTGCCAGCCCAGCAGGCGCGAGAGCGGGCCGGTCGCGCTTCTGTTCAGCATCTCGGTGGTGCTGAACAGAATCTCCGGCGGATTATCCGAGATGCTTTTTCGTGTTAACGCCAGGCTCGGCGGCGCGATCGTGTGCGAGCAATTTGCGCATCGCAACCGCTCGACGCCGGTGCTCCTATCGGAATTCCACCAGATCAACTCACCGACATTGCATGACGGACAACCGAAGTACGGGCACACGAATCCATTCCGGCGTTGCTTCCAAGCGGAGCGCTTGTTCTCGAACTGCCAAGCATCGCTGGTGTCTCTCGGCGTATCCCCGTACAGGACTCCGATCCGGACCCTCCGAGACGTAACCCTGGTTTCGTGCAACTGATTCGCGAGACGGATCGTCTCCGCCAATTGATCACGCAGCAGTTCCACACGCGGATAGATAGCCAGCGTGTGGATTCCCTTCTGCGCTCTACCTGCCATCGAAGCGAATGCCGGTAGGTAGAAGGCCATTGTCTTCCCGCTGCCGGTACCCGCACCGACGATGATCCCTCGACTGCGGGGTGCGCCGATGGCGGAGAAGATGCGTTGGGTCGCTTCGACTTGGAAAGCAGCGAGGAGATTCTCCCCCACAAGGGCTCTGGCGATCTGTTTCTGGGGGTCACCCCACCCCTGGAGCGTTGCCAGTTGCGTGCACGCCTGGTCGGCCTTGATGTCTCGCTTCGGGTATCGGCGCGGCCGGACATGCAGTCGGTAATCGGCTACGAGCCGCGGGCCGCTCAGCCACCAGCCGGTCTGCTGAGTGGCACCCCAGCGTGGAGCGAAGAGTTGCCGCAAGTTCACGGTCAGCCGCAGCGCCTCGGCCATCCGAGTTCGGTACATGGGCGTTTCCGCGGACCCATAGCTCGGCGTACCGCTCGGCACGGGCACCAGCAAAGCCTTACTGACCAAGTAATCGACCAGAGCGTCGATAGTCGTTCCACGCGGCGCATCGCGATGTCCGGCGAGCAGGCTCTCGATCGTCCCGGTGACCTCGTCCCAGGACAGGACCCCGGTGGTCACTCCCCAGGACAACAGAGGGAGTTCCCGATCTTCGAGTGCGGACAGCAGGTCATTGACGAACCTGGGTTCCATCTCTCTCACTTGTTGATCCGCTTCAGCGTGATCTGTTCATCGAGGTGCCGCGAACGCAGCAGGGCAATCTCGCTGTCGGTGATCTGCGCCAGGGTCGGCGGTCGATCGCTCGACAGCCGGTACAGCAGGTCCGCCATCTCGGCGGGCACGTCGGCGACATCGGCGAGCAGGTCTGCCAACCCATCGATCGAAGTGTTGAACAGACTGACGTCGGCTTTGGACAGCTCTTTCGCCCGGGACAACCCCTCCAACTCGGTGCGCCGCCGCCGAGCATCGAGTTGGTCCGCGTGTGAGAGCATCGGAATCCGGCCCAACGGCAACTTCGAGATGCGGGCCGAGGCCCAGGTGGACCAGGCCGAGTAGGTCTCCTCGCCAAGTCGCTTGGATACCGCGGAAATCTCTCGGGTGGCTCGTGCGAAGACTCCATCTCCGGGGTTGGTCACGGTCTGTACGGTCGCTGCGAACTCCTGATATCCCCGGCCCGCCGCGGACACATCTACTCTCGTCGAACCGATGGTCTTGTTCACCTTGCGCGCGAGCTCGACCTTGGTGTGAAGATCACCCAGCGATGTCTTCAGCTTCGCGACCCTCTTGGCGATCCGGCGCGCCTCGTCGAGGCCCTGTTCCGCCGTCGCCAGGCGGCGTATCTCGCTCTGCAACTGCTCAACCTTCTCGAAGACCGTTGCCTCACTCATCGGCTAACTCCTCGCTGCGCGCGATCTCGGCCCACTCACGAACAACAGACTGAAGATTGTCCGAGGTTTCAGTCTCATGCCCACCACTGCGGCGCTTGGCCGACTCGAGCACTTCGTCCAACCAGGTATCACTCGCTTCCAGGAAGTTGCGAATGGTGGGCAGTGCTGGATCCCGTTCCCGGCCCGCGACGGTAAGCGCTGCCAGCGTCTTCTTGCCCTGGTCCGCACCCGTCGGGCCTGCGAGCCGAGCGAGGTCATCCTCAAGCTCGGTGATTGCGTGCCAATCCACGCCTTCGACCTCGGCTCCAAGGGTCTTCAATCTCTGGCTCTGCACAGAACTCAGCGGTAACCCGTGTTGCCTGGCTTCGTCCATGACATCGAAAACGGCGGGTACGACGCCCTTATTCAGCGTCCCCCTGGCGACTCTGCGCCGGAGGGCCGCCAGCAAGTCGCGCAGCGCCTCCAATTGATCGTCGACGAGGCGCGGCAGCAACAGAAAGCCTTTCACCGCGGGCGAAATCCAGGAGGGCACCGTGCGGTCACCGACCTCCCATTCCCACTCCCGAACTGCTTCATCGAGCAGGGGAAGCAGGCGTGCAGCGTCGATCATGCGAACCTTGCCGCGGTCGCCCTGTGAAATGCCAACAGCGTTTCTGATCTGCGTCACGAGCGGTTGCCGATTGCTCAGGTGGCCAGTCAATGTCTCGTTCCACGGCGGCACCCGGGTAGCGAAGTCCGCACGGGCCCAGCCCTCGCCGTCGTGCAGGACCACGTCGACCAGTTCCGCCTCCGGCATACCCGGTCGCGCCCGGCCGGCCAGGGCGGCGCCGATCAAGGACGCCCGCAACCCCAGCACGAGATCCGGATCGGTGATCTCCTGCTTGTCGTGGATGGCTTTCGTGAGGTTGGGAGCCTTCGACTCGGCCAACTCAGCGAGCCGATACACGGCCTCCACCGAGTTGGGCGGGTGACCTTCCTTCATGAGCAGTACCGACTTGAAGAACTGCGCGTTGCGTCCACTCTTCGCGAACTGAATCGGAGCTGAATCGGGGTCGACCTTCAGCCCACCCCGTGCTCCTCGGATGTACACCGCACCGGTGTTACCGCCCCAAATCAGCTTGAGGGCTTCCTTTGTCCTGCTGTCCATCAACGGATCGGCCCAGCTGTACCGGTAGACTACCGCATCGGCTGCAATCGCCCGCAACTTGAGTGCGGTGTTGGGCATTGCTTTACCCTCCGTAGTCGCCCATTCTTCAATTTCCTGGAGCGAATTTCGAAGTTGCGCCGGCAGGGGGGGGTGGTCCGATCGAGGAGTCCGGTCGCGCTCGGTCGATACCTTCGGCCGGTCCGGGGTCCGAGGCCGAGGGTTAGGCGATGCCTCCGACGCCGCCAGCCCGAATGCGAGCCGTACCCCCGGCTCGCCATCGAACGGAGACTCGGCATCACCCCAGAACTCCAGGAAGGTGCGGTATCGATCGACTTCGGTCGGGTAGGTGGACTCGACCTCATCGAGCAGGGCGCTATCGAGGGGAACGTCGATCTTCGCTCGGCGAAACCGCTCGCTGAAGCCGCGGTGCGGGAAGATACCTTCCCGGATGGCTTTGGCGTCCTGCACCAGGACCTTGTGGACCACGGACCCAAGGACCGCACGAGGCACGAATTGATACGGCGCCTCCGCGGGTGCGGTGGAGTGCACGGCTCTGGTCAGCGCGGATCTATTGAACGGGTACAGGCCGAAGCCTTCGTCTGAGACGCCAAACGCGGCGTGGCACTCAGTCTGGAACGGGCAGGAATCACAGTTGTTGGGAACCTCCACTCCCTGCGACACCATATGGAGTGCGTCGGCTCCGAGCCTCGCGGCGTTGAGGTAGCGTGCCACGAAGGAGGCCATATAGTCCCCGCCCTGACCGGCGGCGTCGAACGGCGCGTCCAAGTCGTAGACGTACCCCACAGTTGCGTGCAGACGGGTCAACACTGTCTCCGGCAGAGACTGGAAGTAGCCCGTCGTCACCGCGAGCAAAGTTCGGATCCGGGCCAGGACGTCGACGCCCTCACGCCGTGCGGGTTCGATCATGGCATCCAGCAGTTCGCGTTGCACACCTTGAATGAGCGCAAAGTCTTCGATGAGGAGAATAATTTCGCGGCCCTGCCTGGCGTACTCCTTACGAACCTCCTCCATCGCTGACACCAAACTGCCGGAACCCATGTTGAAGACTCGCTTGACTGCGTCTTCCAGGCACTGGTTCAACAATTCCACTGCGGCTTCCTGCATCGCAGGCGTAGTGGAGAGCATCTTCAACACGTTGGCAGTCATACCCGCGACCTGCTTGATCTCGGCGAATTCTAGCGGCAGATCCTGCCGGGTGAACCGCTCGGGACGCTGCCGTTCGCCGTCTCGGCGATCATGCAGGAGTTGATATGCCAGTTGAGGAATGAATCGTGTCGGCTCCAGCATGTAGCCACGAACGTGGGGGTCCTGCAGCAGAACGGCCACTCCGCGGGGACCCCGCAGGACTCGGGTCGGCCCGGAGATACCGTCCTGGGTGGTGGCCGACAGTTCTTCTTCAATGCTGTTGATCAGCCTTCTGGCGAGCGCATCGGGCTCGACGCTTGAGGAAAGCTGGTCAATGGCGCGGCGGAGTTCGGCCGCTTTGTGGGACTCAAGGTCGGCGAGGAGCTCGACGATCACCGCCTTGAGGCTGGTCTTTCCCTTCTCCAGATAGATGACCTTGCGTCTGGGTGTGTCCTTGACCTTTTCGCGAACCCATCGAATGAGATGGGATTTGCCGGTTCCGGACCCGCCAACGACGGGCATCAGCAGTGCGCCGGTATCAGACTGTCGTGTCAGGAAATCGGACAGAACCACATTCTCGTCGACGATCTCCGCTGCACGCTCCAGATTTTTCGCGTCGTCGCGTGTCCCGCCGGTCAACTGGCTGCGCCGCAGTCTCAAGGTGGCGTGTGTGGCCAGGAATACGGCGCGCGAGGGGCTCACCGCCTCGGTATTGATCGTCTGGGCTGCCTCGTCGGCGCGCCAGCAGGTATGCAGCATGAATTGCTCAGCCATTGATCCCCTCCGAGACCAGGATGTCGGACACCCGGCGATTCGGGTCATCCCGGTCGGCGACGGTCACCGTCCTTGCGCTGTCCGCGAATCGTTCGAACCGCAACCAGCCCTCGTAACAGCCGCGCAGAAGCGCGAAAGAGAGGGCCGGGTCGACAACCTGCTCGCCCGGGTCCGAAATCCCAAGCCGAGTTGAGTAGACGCCGCCAGGCAACACAGGAATGGCTTGCCTGATCGTCCGCACCAATTCCACGGCAGATACCGTTTTTCCAGCCAATTGGGTTGCAGCCAGTACCTGCCGCACTGCCGTCGTACAGTCCGGGGTGAGCGCGCTCGATTCGGCACCCGATATCAGTGGTGTCGCACCTAGCCCCAGCATCGGCGCCCAGTGGACGAATCGCGGCCAACGGACGTTACTCGGTGTCGGATTCTTCCTTTCCACCGAGAAGCGAGCCGTGCTTTGTTCGTCAACCTTCGCCCGAGTGACCGGCGGGTCGAGCGGGTCGAAATTCAAGAAGTAGCACAGAACGATGATCAGGTCTCTATTGCCGGTGATGGGGTCCGACTCCAGATCGGTATTACGTACGGGAGCGAAAAGAGCCTCGCGGAGGCGGTGTTGGAAGTCCGCCAGGGCGGGAATATCATAACACAGCGATATCTTGCCACTTTCGTCCTGGTTTACCAGGTCCAGTTCGAGCAACGTGCGAACCGCGGAATGGTACGGAGGGTCGGACTTCATCCCCGCATTCAACGAGTCGGGGCTCAACAGCGCCTTGGCCTGGCTATCGGTCAAGGGTTGCCGCGCACTCAACAACCGGACCAGTGCCCACAACTGCGGAGGCAACGCTCGGTCGACGTTCAAAAAAGCCATCAGAGACACTCCAACGCTGTCTGTACCGAAACAGTCGGTCGATGAATTGTGGCGAACGGTTCCGACACCTTCTCGGGGTGCGCGGTCGTACCTGGATGGAGGACATACACGGTGTCAGCGGACCGGATCCTGCTCACCAGATCGGTCGGCATCACCTGGGTGCCAGGCACGCCGACCCACACCATCGGCCCCGCATACGACCGCAACAGATCGTCGTCCTGATCGTGGATCACCGGCACCTGGCCGACCTCCCGTTGCAGAGCCGCCATCAGCACGACGGTCGCGCCGGGGCCACCGACGACCGACAATCCTCTGCGCACCAGTGCGGTGAGGAGCCTGGGTATTGATCGCTGAAACTCCGCGTCACTGTCCCATGAGATGCTGAGGCAGTTCGCCGATCCCCGGAAGCGGATGAGTGGATCACAGTCGACCCGGATCGAAACTGGAAGGAACGGCGCCGGTTCAGCCGCGAGCCGGTAGAAGTTCTCTCCCGCGAGCCTTTCCGACTGCCTACATCGCGGACATCCCCGGCAAGTCACACCGAGCGTGATGTCATCGGTGCTGTAGTAGTCCGCCAGGACCTGGCCCATACACTGTCGTCCGCTGAGTACGTTCCGGATGCCGTCGACTGCGTGACGCCGACTGCGCTTGATATCTCCGCGGACATCCTTGATCCGCTGCGAAAACTGGTCCTCTTGGTTTGCGGCGCTGTCCAAAAGGGTGATCTGAACGAACCGGTCAGCGGGCTGTCCCGGTGTTCCGAGTTCATCATCCCAAATGCCAGCGTTAACGTCGGGGGGAACCGTCAACGACAACTCGATCAGCCGGGCACGGTGCATGAGCCCAAGGAGATGCAGGTTCCATTCCCGGTTTGATTTCGAGGTTCTCGACAGATCCGATCGGTAACGATCGAGGTCAATACGGTATACCTCGGTCTGCAACCGTTCCGCCTCGACGAACATCGCGCGCCACCGTTCGAAGGCCAGAGCTGCACCGATGAGCCGCTCGTCTCCCAGGTTCGCGGCGACCTCGAAGTCGTTGTCGGTGCTCATCAGGACCGAAAGGGAGGGGAGGCCATCGCGTCCGCCGCGGCCCACCTCCTGGTAGAAGCGATCCAGAGACTCCGGCACACAGGCGTGGAGAATCGTCCGGACATCGCCCACGTCGACCCCCAGACCGAACGCCGAAGTCCCGACCACGACGTCGTAGACGGTCGCGACCGCTCCCGTCGAACTCCGGCCGCTCCACCCCGTCATCGCGTCCCGCCGCGCCTCGTCGTTGGACTCTCCGGTGACCGCCGTGACTCGGCGCAGACCCTCCTCGTGCAGTCGATCCCGCCACCACCGCGCGTCGCTGCGCGTGGTCACGTACAGCACCATCGGTTTGGGCAGTAGGCGGATGGCTCGCAGCACCGCGGCAGCACGATCCTCGTCGTTCGTATAGTGGGTGACGTAGTAACTCGGCTCGTGCCGCAACTGTGCCGCCGAGACCACCCAGGTGCGCGCGGGCTCACCGAACATGAACGTCAGACTGTCAATTTGATCAGGGGTGAAAGTAGCGCTCATCGCGATCGTCACCGGCGCTCTGCCCTCCGGGGCGTTGGCGATCCACTGATCCCGATGCCTGGCCATCAGCTGGAACGACTGGCGAAATCGAATACCCCACTGCTCTACCAGGTGTGCCTCGTCGATCACGAAATATCGGAGGTGCCCAGCGGCCGCAGCCTCCGCCAACGCCGGCGCGAGACCGGTGACCAAGGCCTCCGGCGACGTGAACACGATGCGCTGCCGACCGGATCTGATTGCGTCCCGCATCCGTTGCTTGTCGTCGGCTCCGAGCCCACCGAGGTAGGCGAAACGATCGTGCGACGTACCGATGTCGTGCTTGCGCATGACCTCTCGAGTCCGCCGCTCCATATCCAGTGCGAGCACAACGGTAGGGACGACGACGACGGTCAACCCGGATTGTTCTGGGGAAACCAGCCCCGCGGCCAATGCGACGGCAGTCTTGCCCTGGCCGGTGGGCAGGCTGAGTACCAGCGTAGCGCCCGCTTCAGCCAGCGCTACGGTACGAGCCAACTGCCGCTGGCCGACCGACTTGTAGCTTCGATGACCGAACGCACTGGTCATGAACGGGTCAGCAGGCGCTGGAACCGGGGTGAAGCGTTGCCGAGCCTCACTACCGAGGTGCACGTTCTCGAGGTCCTCGGCGGCCGCCAAAGACGCCGGAGGCGACTGGGCATGCTCCGGAGTCCATGGGACCGCCCAGACGCGCAACCCGCCCGCGGTCGCTACCGCGGTGCACTCCACATCCGACCAGTCGGACTCGTCGGGAAGCGCCGGATCGAGGGGGATGACCAATCCTGCATGGTTACCCCGGGCCGCGGCGTCCAGTAGCACCTGTCTGGTCAGCACGGCAATGTCGGCCTTGGAAGCGCGGCGGGTACCCAACCCGCGAACGGCGTCCGTCAATCGGCCGAGCAACCCGGTCGCACCATCCGCGGAGGGGACAGTGGGCCACTGGGCAAACAACCGCTGGGCACCCGTCCACGAATCGAAACTCACCGGGCCTGCCTCGGAATCCCCATCCGGACAGCACACACAGCCGCGACCACACGCGCACTCGGATGGCGAATCCCCTCCATGAGCCTCGAGGTCACGGCGCTGTCCATGACCATCGACTCCTCGTCGTTGACGAGGCGGCCCGCCGAGGCACGCGCCTTGGCCTGCGCCTGCATCACGCGCAGTCCAGCCGTCGCTCGTGCCAATGCCGACGCGGACCGTTCGGTTAGCTTCGCGGTCTCGGTCAGTCGGATACGTGCCAGGTGTTCCGCCTCATCACCGGCCTTGCGGAAGCCAGCCCAGCCACCGAGCCGACCGATGAGCTCGTCAAGTTTCGGTCCGGCGATGCTGCGATCACGCTGATTGTCGAGAGGGCGCTCGAGCCACCGGACGGCATCGGGGCTCGCCACGACGCATTGCTCATCGACCTCGATCCACACCCGCGTCGTGAAGGGAGCGAATAATCGGTCGGCACGACGCCGCAGCGCAAAAATCGCGCCCGGCACGTCGGGAACTTCTGCCAGCGCGACCTGAAGGTCGGCTTCGACCAGGAAGTCGAACCCGAAATAGACTTCGGGTTCCTCCCCCCGGTACCCGGGATCGATACGAGCCACGCAGGTCGCTTGCCCTCGGTCATCGCTGTCGATGACGTGCGCGAGAAGGTCGATGACCGGGTTGCCGATGCGGAAGATCCGCCTGCCGGGGGGCTGCACAGCGACTGATCTGTTGAACACGCCCTTGCCGGAGTCCTCACCGAAGCGAGAACGGGCGACGCGCAAGATGCTCGGGTCGATCCTCGGCTTGGATCCGGCGATGTCGAAGACCTCCACGCGCCGACCATCAACCAGTTGTTCCAGCCGTCGAATATTGAGCCCGCCGTTGCGGTCCGACGTATAGCCCAGAACCGCGTCGCGGATCCGTTTCCACTCAGTTTCCAACGCGCTCATGGCATCTGCCACATCATCGGCATGGATAGTGGTGTGGTGAATGGACTCCAGCATATCCATCTTGTCGATCTCGATTGCAGCCTCGCGCAACGCCTGCTCCACTTCCTCGGAGCACTCCACCAGCCCGTCAGTGCCGACCTCGAGGGCTCGCTGCCACACGGAGATCAACCCGTGTGAGATCGCGTCCTGCAGCGTCGACACCGAAGCGTCGAAGATTCGGTAGCCGTCGCACAGTAGATCCAGCCACGAGGCCGTCGCAGGCAGTTCCGTTTCCGCAGGCAGCACGACGTAGTGCGCGGCAGGACCCGGTGGCGTATCCATGGTCACGAACCTGTCGACCCGGCCAAGTCGTTGTTCGAGCCGGTTGGGTGACCACGGCAGCCGCACATGGATCGCCGCATCGGCGACCTGAAGGTTCAGGCCGTCTTCACCGGAGTCGTCACAGATCAGCAGCCCGCGCGTTGCTTTCCGCCAGCCGGCCACTGCCTTCTCGGCGTTCTCCGCACTCATGGACCTCGTGTGCTGGAACAGCGGGGCTTTCGGGAACCGTGCCCGCAAACGAGTGACCAGGTCATCGGCAAGGACACCGCCACCGCAGAACGCGATCGTCCGCGGATGTCGATTCAGCACTGGCAGAAGTGCCGTAATCACGGCCTCGAAGGCGGCGGTGCCACTCTCAGCCACGGCAGCTTCGATCGCCCGCAGGATGTCGCGTTCGTGGGCCAGGACGAGAGGAGCGGTCACGAGTCCGCGATCCACCGGGTCCAGAGCGACGGACGGTTCGACCTGCTCGACCCGAAGTCGCAAAATCGCAAGCAGGTCGCGACCACTGATACCCGTATACGCCACGAGGATGCCGTAAAGCTGGGCGTAGCTCGCACTCTCGTCCTCGGCGTCCGTGTCGAGCAAGGCGCCACGAGTGCCGGTCCGCCATTCTTCGACCAACTCCTGGAGCTGCTCGTCGGCAACGGACTCGATCGTCAGACGGCGAGGGCGTTCCCGCCCGCGCACCTCGTACGGTACGAAGTCGGAGTCGGCCCGGTCTGCCAGAACTCGGGAGCGCCGGTGGCGGATCGTCCGCCGGTGCAGCCGGTAGGTCTCGCTGATGTGTCCTCGCAACTCATCGACGCGCACCCGCAGTTCGCCCTCGTCGTCGAGATCGGCGAGATCGCCGTCCGGGGTCAGCAGGGCGAGCACTGCGGCGCCCAACTCTTCGACCCGCTGGTCTTCGGGCAGAACCGCCCGTACGCGGTCGATGTTCATCGGGAGCAAGGGTGGCCAGTCGGCATCGATGGCGTAGGCGACATCCGCGAGTTCGGCACGCAGGGCATAGCGCTCCTCGAACGCCGCACGGTTCTCCCAGCGGTAGACATCGGGGTCGAGAAGATGCAGCAGGCCGAGGTGGGTGAGCAGATTCGAGGTGATGGGGGTCGCGGAAAGAAGCAGGAGTCGCTCTGCGCTGTGCGCTAGCGGTACCAACTCGCGGTACGGCGACGAGTTCGGATCACCCCCGCGGACCAGCACGTGCGCCTCGTCCACGACAAGCAGGTCGCTGTCCCGACGTTTGGCCCAGCCCTTGGGGTTCTCGTGCGCGAGGACCTTGATTTCGGCACGCGGGAAATCGTCAGTGAAAAATTTGCCCGTCAGCTCGCGAATCCACTGCCTGCGCAGCACATCCGGCGCCACGATCGTGACTTTGGCCAGGGGGTTGTCGATGAGAGTCTGGCGGATGACGAAGCCCGCCTCGACCGTCTTTCCCAGTCCGACCTCATCCGCCAGCAGGTACCGCTGTACCGGATCGGACAGGACTGTAAGACTCGCCTCGACCTGATGAGGAAACAATTCGACCGCCGAGGACAGGAACGCGGGAACATTCGCACACGCCGCACGCTGGCGGACCAGCGCGTTCAACATCGGCAGACGAGCCTCTCGGAAGTACCACGGCTCGCTGCCACCTGCCGTCAGAACATGCAGTGGATCCCGGACAGGGCGGTTCCACCGCACCCTGAGATCGGAACCACGCACCCGCCGGTCATCGCCGCGGTTCGGGAACCGGACGAAGTACGAATCATTCTGCCGCGCGGTAACTCTCCCCGCGGTCCAGTCACCGGTGTCGGGGTCGCGCCAGAACACACGCACTCCAACGGGAAGCGTGACGAGTTGACAGTCCTGCACCAGAGCATCAACGGCCTCGACGACCGGTTCGACAACGGACTCGAAGTACTCGATCCGGACTCGGCTCCCCTGAACCTCACCCACGCGACCGATGTCCCACCTGCCGTGCTGCATGATGAAACTGCCTGGTTGCAAACCTCGCTACCCTCCTGAACTTAGACGCCATAGCGCCACGTCAGTACGTATGAGACGGATCTCCCCCTCAGGTCGCACTCCACAGTGTGGCGCACGACCGAACATCAGCAAAATCTGAGCATGCCACAGCCGGGTGGGCAACGCTCACCGAGTAAAGTTTTCAGGAGAAAGCACTTTGCCGCACGGTTATGGTGAAGCGGTCGAACACAAGGCTGCGCGGAGCGTCCTTCGAACTCGCACGCGTCATCCGCGCGATGCGTGCACGAGGCAGTATCCCGGTGCAGCCCGCCCGGCGCGCCGATACCTGGTCGAACCAAGGCCAACCATGGGAGATAGCCGCGCGCAAGTTGATGCGACCGTCACGGCGGTGAACAGATGATCTGGTGCACTTGAGCAGGATTCCCGGGCTAGCGGCACCCTTCGGTCTCGTTGTGCTAGGTCGTGTGTGTAGCCGTCCGGCGGCTTGATGGTCTCCGCGTCCGGCTTCGCCCGGATCGGACCCCTGACCTGTAGGGCGCCGTGCTCACCCAGTGCCAGCAGCAGCACGGCGAGCAGCAACGTCCCAAGCGCTGCGGAGATATCTCTGATCTCGATGACAGCGCGCTACGTCCACGCACGGAGATTCCGCCGTCGTTCTACTACTACTGTCCTCTACTCCGACAGGACTTCAGGTTGCGGACAAGCGTGCAACCGCAGCGGTGATGCGTTCGTCGGTGGCAGTGAGCGCCACTCGGACGTGCTGGACACCTGACGGACCGTAAAAGTCGCCGGGAGCGGCGAGGATGCCTAGGGCGGCCAGCGCGTCCAAGGTCGCGCGGGCGGATTCGCCACGAGTTGCCCACAGGTAGAGGCCAGCTTCGGAGTGGTCGATACGAAAACCAGCATCTTCAAGCGCCGCCCGCAGGACCTCGCGGCGTGCGCGGTAGCGATCACGTTGGCGGGACTCGTGAGCGTCATCGCCGAGGGCGGCGGTCATGGCGGCTTGGATGGGGAAGGGGACGATCATGCCGGAGTGTTTGCGGACCTCCAGCAGTTCGGCCACCAGCTCAAGATCGCCGGCGACGAAGCCGGCGCGGTAGCTGGCCAGGTTCGACGTCTTGGAGAGCGAATGGATCACGAGCAGGCCGGTGTGGTCGCCGTCGCAGACCTCGGGGTCGAGCAGGGAAGGAGCTCGGCCTTCCCAGGTGAGGCCCAAATAGCACTCGTCGGAGGCGATGATGGCGCCGCGTTCGCGGGCGAAGGAGACGACCTTGCGGAGGTGGTCTACGCCGAGGACCCTGCCGGTGGGGTTCGACGGGGAGTTGATGAAGATCAGGGCCGGGTTGCGGGGGCCGATCTGGGTTAGGGAGTCGGCGCGGAGGATTTCGGTACCGGCCAGGAGACCGCCGACCTCGTAGGTGGGGTAGGCGATCTCGGGGATGACGAGCAAGTCGCCAGCGCCGAGGCCGAGCAACCGGGGCAGACCGGCGATCAGCTCTTTGGTGCCGATCACCGGGAGCACGGCAGCCGGGGACAGCCCGGTGATGCCGTAGCGACATTTCAGAGCGTCCACAGCGGCACCCCGGAGCTCCGGGGCGCCGTGCGTGGTCGGGTAACCGGGCACATCCGAAACAGAAGCCAAAGCCTCGCGAATCAGCGGGTCGACCGGGTCGACCGGCGTCCCGACGGACAGATCGACGATCCCGTCCGGATGCGCGGCAGCACGAGCCTTGGCCTCGGCGATGGTGTCCCAGGGGAAGTCGGGCAGCAGGCTGCTGACCCGGTTACGCGGAACCACGGCTCATTCGCCCATCGGCGGCAGGGCCTTGATGAACGGCGGGTCGGACTCGACGACGCCCACCTTGGTGGCGCCGCCGGGGGAACCCAGCTCGTCGAAGAAGTCGACGTTGGCGTTGATGTACCCGGACCACTGGTCGGGGGTGTCGTCCTCGTAGAAGATCGCCTCGACGGGGCACACCGGTTCGCAGGCGCCACAGTCGACGCACTCGTCGGGGTGGATGTACAGCATCCGGCCGCCCTCGTAGATGCAATCCACGGGGCATTCCTCGATGCAGGCCTTGTCCTTCACATCGACGCACGGTTCCGCGATGATGTACGTCACTGCCGCTCTCCTCATCATGCTCACTGGGGAAATCTCGCCCGCATCAGTATCCCGGCTGCCTCAACGCTACTCGTGGTGAGCCTGCCCTAACTCGTGCCGCTCAACCCACTGTGAGCGGGAGCACGGCGGGGCGGTGCGGGGGGATTCCATAAACCGTCGTGCGTTCGCGGACCGGGCGGCCGATGCCCTCGCCGATCTCGCGGAGCTCGGTGACGGTCTTCGCCGAGCCGTGCTGGGATCCGGCCATGCGGGAGATGGTCTCCTCCATGAGGGTGCCGCCGAGGTCGTTGGCGCCGCCGTTCAGCATGACGCGGGTGCCCGCGGTTCCGAGTTTGACCCAGCTGGTCTGGATGTTGTCGATGCGGCCGTGCAGCATGATGCGGGCCAGGGCGTGGGCTGCGCGGTTGTCGCGCTGGGTGGGGCCGGGGCGGGCGGCGCCTGCCAGGTAGAGCGGCGCGCTCTGGTGGACGAAGGGCAGGAGCACGAATTCGGTGAAGCCGCCGGTTTCGTCCTGGATGCCGCGGAGGACGCGGAGGTGGCCCACCCAGTGCTTGGGGTTGTCGACGTGGCCGTACATCATGGTCGAGCTGGAGCGGAGGCCGACCTGGTGGGCGGTGGTGATGACCTCGATCCAGGCCGACGCGGGGAGCTTGCCCTTGGTGAGGACCCAGCGGACCTCGTCGTCCAGGATCTCGGCGGCGGTGCCGGGGATGGTGTCGAGACCGGCCTCCTTCAGGGCCACCAGCCAGTCGCGGATGCTCTGGCCGCCGCGGGAGGCGCCGTTCACGATCTCCATGGGGCTGAAGGCGTGCACGTGCATGGACGGGACCCGCCGCTTGACCGCGCGGACCAGGTCGGCGTAGCCGGTGACGGGGAGCTCGGGGTCGATGCCGCCCTGCATGCAGACCTCGGTGGCGCCGTCGACGTGCGCCTCCCAGGCGCGGTCGGCGACCTCCTCGGCGCTCAGGGTGAAGGCGTCGGCGTCGCCCTTGCGCTGGGCGAAGGCGCAGAAGCGGCAGCCGGTGTAGCAGATGTTGGTGAAGTTGATGTTCCTGTTCACGACGTAGGTGACGTCGTCGCCGTTGACGTCGCGGCGCAGGCGGTCGGCGAGGGCGGTGACGGCTTCCAGTTCGGGGCCTTCGGCGGTGGCGAGGGCGAGGTACTGGTCGTCGGTGAGGCCGGCGGGGTCGGCTTCGGCGGCGCGCAGGGCTGCCAGGACGTCGGTGTCGAAGCGCTGGGGGGCTGATTGCAGGCCGGCGGCGTGCTCGCGGATGGTGTCCCAGTCGCCGAAGGCGCCGACCAGCTCCTGGCCGAGGCCGGAGTCGCTACGGGACTCGGTGTTGCGGCCCTCGGTGTCGATGGCGGTGTTCAGGTCGGTGCGGCCGGTGGAATCCCAGGCTTCGTCCGGCTCCTGCCACGGGCGGCCCACGGGGAGGACGTCGGGGTCGGCGAGGCCGGTCGCCGGGTCGGTGAGGGCGGCGACGTGGACGGCGATGCGGGGGTCGGTCCACGGGTGGCCGGCGCGGACGTACTTGGGGTGTGCGGAGGTGCGTTCGACCAGCTCGAAGCCGGATTCCGCGGTGATGTCGCGGAGGGTGTCGAGGTTGGGCCAGGGGCGCTCGGGGTTGACGTGGTCGGGGGTGACCGGGGAGACGCCGCCCCAGTCGTCGATTCCGGCGTCCAGGAGGTCGCGGCACTCCTGGGCGGAGACCAGGTTGGGCGGGGCCTGGACGTGCACGTCGGGGCCGAGGAGCAGGCGGGTGACGGCGATGGTGGCGCGGAACTCCTCCAGGCCGGCGTCGGGGGTGTCGCGCATGGCGGTGTCCGGCTTGGCGCGGAAGTTCTGCACGATCACCTCCTGGATGTGGCCGAACTCCTTGTGCTGCTTGCGGATCGCCATGATGGAGTCGGCGCGCTCGGCGATGGTCTCGCCGATGCCGATCAGGATGCCGGTGGTGAACGGGACCGAGAGGCGGCCCGCGTCGGTGAGGACGCGCAGACGGACCGCGGGGTCCTTGTCGGGGCTGCCGTAGTGGGGCTGGCCCTTCTCGGTGAAGAGGCGGGTGCTGGTGGTCTCCAGCATCATGCCCATGGATTGCGCGACCGGCTTGAGGCGGGAGATCTCGGCCCAGCTCATGACGCCGGGGTTCAGGTGCGGGAGGAGTCCTGTTTCCTCAAGGACCAGGATGGAGACGGCGCGGAGGTAGTCGAGGGTGGAGTCGTAGCCGCGCTCGTCGAGCCACTGGGCGGCCTCGGGCCAGCGGGCCTCGGGGCGGTCGCCGAGGGTGAAGAGGGCTTCCTTGCAGCCGAGTTCCGCGCCTTTGCGGGCGATTTCCAGGACCTCGTCGGGTTCCAGGAACATGCCCTTGCCCTCGGCGCGGAGCTTGCCCGGCACGGTGACGAAGGTGCAGTAGTGGCATTTGTCCCGGCACAGGTGGGTGAGCGGGATGAAGACATTGCGGGAGTAGCTGATGGTCTTCGGGCGGCCCGCGGACTCCAGGCCGGCGTCGCGGACGCGGGCGGCGCTGGTGGTGAGGTCTTTCAGGTCGTCGCCGCGGGCGTGCAGGAGGACGGCGGCCTCGTCGACGTTCAGGGTGACTCCGTCGCGGGCCCGGCGCAGGGCCCGGCGCATCGCCGACGGCGAGGGCGGGGCGGGCGGGACGGCGGGGTTCGGAAGGTCGGTCACGTCCTCGATCATGCGCTACCCATTCCGTGCTGTCTCCTCCGTGTCGTCGACACACGAGTGCTTCCGGGTGGCAACCCGGCGAACCGGCGCGGGTATTCCCCGTGCCCTTTCGTGCCACCATGGGGCCATGACGCCGAACCTGCCCGGCTCGGCCGGGGACGGGCCGGGGGCGCGGTCGTCGCCCGCCGGTGAACCGCTCGCCCCGCCCGTAGCTCGTGCTGACGCGGGGAGTTCGTCCAGCGCCGCTCGCCGCGGGGGCGAGTCCGCCGCGTCGGGTAGCCGGGACGGCGTCGGCGCCGGCACGCGCGGCACCGGGACGATCCTCGCCGATCCCGCCTGGCGACCCGACCCGCGCGCTCGTCTGCTGTGGGGTACCGAACTGGTGTTGAGCTGGCTGCTGCCGGTGATCGGGTTCGGGGTGTGGGTGGTGCTGGACGACGGGCGGCGGGGGTTGCAGGCGGGGGTGGGGACGGCGCTGGCGATCGCGGTGGTCGCGACGGTGGCGGTGATTCCGGTGTGGCGGTACGCGGTGCATCGGTGGGAGATCACCGACGAGGCGGTGTACACGCGGGTGGGGTGGTTGACGCAGGAGAGCCGGGTGGCGCCGATCTCGCGGGTGCAGACGGTGGAGATCGAGCGGGGGCCGCTGGATCGGGTGTTCGGGCTGGCGACGGTGACGGTGACGACGGCGTCCTCAGCGGGGGCGGTGCCGATCGGCGGGCTCGACCTGCCGGTGGCGGAGGACGCGGTGGCGCGGCTGACGCGGATCGCGGCGCTGCACCGGGGGGACGCCACGTGAATCCGTGGCTGCGGTTGGACAAGCGGATGCTGCTGGTGCATCCGGTGAACGAGGTGGTCAAGTACGTTCCGGTGCTGGTCGGGTCGGTCATCCTGGGGGCGAGCAGCGGGAACCACGCGTGGAGTCTGATTCCGACGGGGATCGTGGTGGTGCTCGCGCTCACGCGGTGGTTCACCACGACCTATCGGGTGGGGCCGACGCACGTGGAGCTGCGGACCGGGCTGGTGCAGCGGCGGAGTCTGTCGGTGCCGCGGTCGCGGATTCGGTCGGTGGACATCGAGGCGGATCTGCTGCACCGGGCGCTGGGGTTGGCGGTGCTCGCGATCGGGACGGGGCAGCAGGCGGAGGCCGGGGAGCGGTTCAAGCTGGATTCGCTGGACGCCCGGCTGGTGCCCGCGCTGCGGGCCGAGCTGCTGGCTGATCCGGTGGAACCGGACAAGGTCGCCGAGGAGCCGTCGGGGCGGGAGATCGGGCATTGGCGGGCGGGATGGGTGCGGTACGCGCCGCTCTCGCTGACCGGGTTCGCGATCGTGGCGCCGATGGTGGGGTTGGCTCTGCAGTACGGGTTCGGAGAGCGGGTGTACCGGACCGCGGCGCACGGGGTGACCGGCGGGAACCCGGTGCTCGGGACCGCGGTGGTGGTGCTGCTGGTGGTGCTCATCGTGAGTGCGGCGGCGTGCGGGCAGTACCTGGCGACGTACTACGGGCTGCGGGTGCTGGACGACGGGCGGACGCTGCACCTGCGGCACGGGTTCTTCACGACCAGGCAGATCACGCTGGATCTGGCGCGGTTCCGCGGGGCGACGGTGAAGGAGCCGCTGCTGCTGCGCGCGGCGGGCGGGGCGCAGTTGGAGGCGATCATGACCGGGGAGAATCCGCGGCAGCGGATTCTGCCGCAGGCGCCGGGGGTGCGTGTGCATCACACGCTGGCGCATCTGTTGACGCCCGCGGCGCGGAGGGTCGGGGCGCACGCGCCGGTCTTGGTTCCGGGGGAACCGGCAGATTTCGCTGACGCGGGCGAGCCGAGCCGGCGGGCTGAGTCGGTGGCGCCGAGCGCAGGTGGACCCGAAGTCGTCCTTCCTGGCACAGCTCCCGAAGCCGCGCGGGCGCCGGGGTCAGTGGTACTGATGCAGCACGGTTCGGCGGCGCGGTGGCGGCGGTATACCCGCGCGGTGGAACCGGCCGCGGCGACCGCGCTGGTCCCGCTGGTGGCGAGCATCGCCGGGGTGCACTACTCCCCCTGGTGGTGGCTGGTCCCGGTGCTGCTCACGCTGGCAGCGGTCGCGCTGGCGGAGGATCGCTACCGCGGGCTGGGGCACGCCGTCCTGCCCGCGACCCCGCTCGCCCCGACCTGGCTGGTCACCCGCTCCGGCTCCCTCGACCGCGACCGCGACTGCCTCGCCGCCCCCGGCATCCTCGGCTGGACCATCCGGCAGACGCTGTTCCAGCGCCGCGCGGGCCTGGCCACGCTGGTGGCGGCCACCGCGGCGGGCAAGAAGCGCTACCTGGTGCTCGATGTGCCGGTGGACCGCGCGCACGAGATCATCGAGCAGGTCACGCCGGGGCTGGCAGGCGCGCGCTGACCGGGCCGCGGCGGGAGAGGAAGACCAGCGGCGCGACCAGCCCGCAGAGGAGCAGCAGCAGGGTCTGCCAGGTGCTGCCGAGCAGCATGTCTCCCCCGGGCCCGGTGGTCGCGCAGACCAGGAAGCCGAGGGTCCAGACGATGAGCGGCAGCAGCTGCAGCACGGTCCGGTCGCTGACCGTGCTCGCCGCGTACACCAGCGCGGTGTTCACCGCGCCCGCGACCAGCGCGGAGATCGGGAAGGCCACCGATCCGAGGTAGGTGGGCAGGTAGAGCACCTCGAGCAGCAGGGTGATCACGGCGTCGACGGTGAGCACCACCAGGATGATGGGGCCGAGGGCCGTGAAAACCGGCCGGGTGTCCGCGGTCACGGGACCGGCGGGAATCCGAGCAGCTCGAGCAGGTGGCTCTGCATGTCGACGAAGGCGTAGAGCGCCGACATGTACATCTCGTGCTGGTGCGCGGCGTTCGGGCGCAGGGTGTCGACGAAGGCGATGATGGCGTTCTGGAGATCCCAGTTGTACATGGGCGAAGTCTATGCCCCGGTGGCGCGGGTCACGCCGGGCCCGGTGCCTGCTCGGCGGAATCCGGGAACAATCCCGCGAACAGGTCGTCCTCGCGGCCGTCCGGGCCGACCGGGCCGAGCTCGCCGCGGACCAGCACGAAGTGCTCCTCGGGGAGGATCGGCTGGGCGACGCCGTTGGAGAGCGCGAACTCCCGGCCCGACGGGGCCACGGTGACCTGGGTGGCGTGCGCGCGCAGCGCCGCCCGCTTGGCGGCCAACACCTCGGCGACGTCGATCGCGGTCGTCACAGTGCTGCCGGGCACGCCGGGGAGCTCGTCCTCGGCGGGGAGCCGCCAGCCGCGCGGCAGTTTGCCCGGCAGGTCGTCGACGGTGCGGCGGGCCAGCGCGGTGGTGTGCTGGCGGAGCAGGTCGGCGTCGGTGACGGTCCAATAGAACTTGGGCACGTCCCAGCCCTGCTCGGCGGCGGCTTCGACGGCGGCGGTGGTGATCTCGTGCGCGCGGATGTGGTCGGGGTGGCCGTAGCCGCCGTGCGGGTCGTAGCTGACGACCACGCGCGGCCTGCGCTCGAGCAGCTCGGCGGTGAGCGCGTCCACCGCGGGTCGGCCGGAGTGGATGAAGGCGCGGGGATTCGAGGCGGACGGGGTGCCGACCATGCCGGAGTCCCGCCAGCACCCGGCGCCGCCGAGAAAGACCGGCGGACCCGCGTCCAGCGCGGCGAGCGCGCGGGTGAGCTCCAGGATGCGATACCCGCCGAGCTGGTCGGCGTGCTCGGCGGTGAGCTGCGCCCAGCGCTCGCCGATCACCTCGCCCTCCTCGCCGAGCGTGCAGGTGACCACCGCGACCGGGATGCCGCGCCTGCGGTAGTGCGCGATGGTGCCGCCGGTGGTGATGGTCTCGTCGTCGGGGTGCGCGTGCACCAGCAGCAGCCCGCCGGTGGCGATCACGGGAGCCGCCGCCACATCGCCGCGTCGCCGAAGATGCCGACCTGGATGGCGCCGCTCAGCGAGGCGCCGTCCACCCGCGGGCCCGCGGCGGCGACCACGTTGTCCTGCATGATCGGCAGCACGGTGTTGAGCGCCCAGAGCTTGGGCTCGGCGTCGGCGAGCACCATGCCGACGTCGATGCCGCGCAGGGCGGCGTCGATGGCGGGCTGCAGGGTGGGGTCGCAGACGCCGGAGAGGTTGCTCGGGGCCTGCCTGGCGGCCTCGACCTCGGCGGGCTCGTCCTCGCCGTCGCCGAGCACCGGGCGCGGCGGCGGGCAGCCGTAGCGGGAGGCGAGCACGGTGGCGGGGTCGGAGCCCGCGACCTCCCAGCCGACGATGACGTCGATATTGCCCTCGACCAGCTCCCTGCCGTACAGCTCGTCGGCGGGGAGGCTGCGGACGGTGGCGTCGATGCCTGCGCTGCGCAGCTGGTCGGCGGCGGTATTGGCGACCGCGAGGGTGCTGGCGTCCTGCTCCACGGCGCCGATCCGGACGGTGAGCGCCTTGCCGTTCTTGCCGATGGTGCGCGGCTGCGGGGCGGGCGAGGTGACCGAGGTGTTCGGCGGTGGTTCGGGGGCCCGGCCGAAGCCGGCCTCGGCGAGCATGGCGAAGGCCTGCTCGGGGGTGGGGCGGGGCGGGGCGGTCGGCACGTAGCCGGGGTCGGAGGGGGCCAGGATCTGCGCCTTGGCGGGCTCGTACCAGTCGCCGGTCTGGGCGCCGACGGTGGCGAGCAGGGTCGGGTCGAGCAGGGCGAGGACGGCGGCGCGCACCCTGGGGTCGCCGAGGTCGCCGGAGCGGCCGTTCAGGACCATCTGCATGACGCGGGACTGCGGCATGATGCCGGTGCGCACCGAGGGGATGGCGGCGAGCTGCGCGCGGGTCGCGGCGCCGCCGTGCACCAGCGCCATCTGGGTGTCGTTGGTGCGCAGCGAGCCCGCGAGCTGGGCGGTGGTGCCGCCGCGACGGAGCAGGATCTGGTCCGGGACCGCGGGGGTGCCCCAGTAGCGGTCGTTGCGCTCCAGCAGGATCTCCTCGCGGCCGGGGTCGGCGGAGCGGATGCCGAACGGGCCGCCGGAGACGCGGACGCCGTTCACCTCGCCGTTCATCCCGCGCGCGAAGCCGCCGGGGGCGTCCTTGAGCAGGTGCGACGGGAGCAGGTTGGCGAAGAGTTCGCGCCAGGCCGGGTAGGGCTGGGTGAGCGTGACGGTCACGGTCTTGCCGCCCGCGGAGGACTCCACGTCCTCGATGAGGCGGTAGCCGGCCGGGTCGGTGACGCCGGGCTGGGAGATCATCTCCTGCCACAGGTAGCGGAAGTCCTCGGCGGCGATCGGGGCGCCGTCCGACCAAGAGGCCTCGTTGCGCAGCTTGTAGGTGATGGTGAACGGGTCCTGGGCGGAGATATCCGCGGCGGTGACCAGCGCGGAGTCCGGCACCCAGTCGGTCGCGCCGGGCGCGGCCAGGCTCGGGATCGGGCGGAACGGGCTGGGGAGCACCATGGAGGCGATGGCCGAGGTGGCCTGGGACTGGTCCGCGCGCAGGTGCGGGTTGAAGGCGCTGCCGATGCTGTCCAGCGCGACGACCACCGTGGTGGCGGCCGGTTTCACCGGCGTGGTCTGCGGGCTGTTGGTGCTCTCGATCGGCGGCGGCGGGTTCGCCGCGCAGCCGCCGAGCAGCACCGCGAGGGCCGCGAGGGCGAGCGCGGTACGCGCCGCTCCCCGGTGCCGGATTCGCGCACTACGGCGTACGCGCTTGCTCCCACCCATCACCACGCCCCGGACTCTACTGGGCCGCCCGGGGCCGGGCGCGGCGCGGGACGACGTCCCGCCCTGGGCGCGGCCGCCGCGACTTCCACGCGCGCGGGAACCGCCGCGAATGCCGCGGGAGCAAGGGTCGCCACGGCTCTCGGGCGAGCGAAGGCCACTGCGCCCGCACGGGCAGAGCATGCGGACGGCGGCCGCACTACTTCCAAGTGCGGCCGCCGCGGGGCACTACTGTGCGGCAGCGCGATCCCGGGCCTTGCGGCGGGACAGCTCGCGACCGCGCTCGGTGGCGCCCAGGATGACCTTGCGCACCCGGACCACCTCGGGGGTGACCTCGACGCACTCGTCCGCCGCGCAGAACTCCATCGCGGCCTCGAGATCCAACTGCAGCGGCTTGGCCAGCGTCTCCATCACGTCCGCGGTGGAGCTGCGCATATTGGTCAGCTTCTTCTCACGGGTGACGTTGATGTCGAGGTCCTCGGCGCGCGGGTTGATCCCGACGACCATGCCCTCGTAGGTGTCGGCGCCGGGCTCGACGAAGAACTGCCCGCGGTCGCCGAGCTGGATCATGGCGAACGGGGTGACGGTCCCGGCCCGGTCGGAGACGAGCGAGCCGGTGTGCCGCGCCCGGATCTCCCCCGCCCACGGCGCGTAGCCGTGCGCGACGGCGTTGGCGATGCCGGTGCCTCGGGTCTCGGTGAGGAAGTCGGTGCGGAAGCCGATCAGGCCGCGCGAGGGGACGATGAACTCCATCCGCACCCAGCCCGCGGCGTGGTTGGTCATCTGCACCATCTTGCCCTTGCGGGCGGCGAGCAGCTGGGTGATCGAGCCCAGGTACTCCTCCGGGCAGTCGATGGTGAGCTCCTCGAAGGGCTCGTGCACCTTGCCGTCGACGTTCCTGGTGACCACCTGCGGCTTGCCGACGGTGAGCTCGAAGCCCTCGCGGCGCATCTGCTCGACCAGGATGGCCAGCGCCAGCTCGCCGCGGCCCTGCACCTCCCAGGCGTCCGGGCGGCCGATGTCGAGCACCCGGAGCGAGACGTTGCCGACCAGCTCCTGGTCCAGCCGCGACTTCACCATGCGGGCGGTGAGCTTGTGCCCCTGCACCCGGCCGACCAGCGGCGAGGTGTTGGTGCCGATGGTCACCGAGATGGCGGGCTCGTCCACGGTGATCCGGGGCAGCGCCACCGGGTTGTCCGGGTCGGCGAGGGTGTCGCCGATCATGATGTCCGGGATGCCCGCGATGGCGACGATGTCGCCCGCGTACGCCACCTCGCCGGGGGTGCGCTCGACGCCGATGGTCTGCAGCAGCTCGGTGATCCGCACCTGCTTGACCCCGTCGGCGTGCATCCAGGCCACGGTCGAGCCCTTGCGCAGCTCACCGCTGTAGATGCGGACCAGCGCGAGGCGGCCGAGGAAGGCGGAGGCGTCGAGGTTGGTGACGTGCGCCTGCAGCGGCGCGGCCGGGTCGCCCTTGGGAGCGGGGATGTTCTCCAGCAGGACGTCGAAGAGCGCGTCCAGGTTCTCCGCGGAGGGGGCGTTGCCGTTCTCCGGGCGCTCCTTGGACGCCTTGCCCTCGCGGCCGGAGGCGTAGAGCACCGGCAGGTCGAGCGCGAGCTCGGCGGCCTCGGCGGCGGCGTCGTCCAGGTCGGAGGCGAGGTCGAGCAGCAGGTCGTGGCTCTCCTCGACGACCTCCTCGATCCTGGCGTCGGGGCGGTCGGTCTTGTTGACGACCAGGATCACCGGCAGCGAGGCGGCCAGCGCCTTGCGCAGCACGAACCTGGTCTGCGGCAGCGGCCCCTCGGAGGCGTCGACCAGCAGCACGACGCCGTCGACCATGGAGAGGCCGCGCTCGACCTCACCGCCGAAGTCGGCGTGGCCCGGGGTGTCGATGACATTGATGACGGTGACCGAGCCGTCCGGGTGGTGGCGGTGCACCGCGGTGTTCTTGGCGAGAATGGTGATGCCCTTCTCGCGCTCCAGATCACCGGAGTCCATCACCCGGTCGACGAGCTCGGCGCGCTCGGCGAACGCTCCCGACTGCCGGAGCATGGCGTCGACCAGGGTCGTCTTGCCGTGGTCGACGTGGGCCACGATGGCGACGTTGCGAAAATCGCGTGCAGACGACACGCCTGGATCCTCCTGCTGTTGGTGTGCGGTGCCGGCCGCCGCGCGGAAAATATGGGCGAGGACAGAACTCGCCGGGCATACGGCCGGGTAACACACTACCGGCAGGGCGGCTCGGACCCGCGGTCGCGTGCAGGGTGTTCTGGATCATGCAAAGTTAGGCTAAGCTAACCACTGTGGGCGTCAAGGTTGAGAAGGTTTCCACGCTGAAACCCAAGAAGAAGTGCTGTCGGAAGAAGACGCGCTGCGTGAAGTGCCCCGTGGTCATCATGCGGATGAAGAAGCTGGAGGCCGCGGGCGTCTCGGGCAAGGACCTGAAGAAGGGCCTCAAGGCCGCGCGCGCCGCGTAGCTTCTTCCCGGTCCGGCGGGTACCCAGGATGCATGGGTACGCCACTGCTGACCGATTCCGAGATCACCGAGGCACTGTCCGAGCTGGCCGGCTGGTCCCGCGCCGATGACGCGATCACCCGCGCCATCGAGGCCGAGTCCTTCCTCGCAGGCATCGACCTGGTGCGCCGGGTGGCCGAGGCCGCCGAGCGGGCGGACCACCACCCCGATATCGACATCCGGTGGCGAACCGTCACCTTCACCCTCTCCACGCACTCCGCGGGCGGGCTCACGGCACAGGACGTGGCTCTGGCTCGGGAGATCGATCAGCTGGCTCGCTCCGGCGGCTGAGCCGCCCCGAGCGGATCACCCACAGGTAGGTGGCCACGGCGCCGATCACGTTGACCGCCCCGAGCCAGGAGAGCACGGCCGGGCGCGGGATGGTCCAGATCGAGTCCTGGAAGAAGGACAGGATCCACGGCACCCCGACCAGGGTGGTCACCAGCCAGTAACCGGCCAGGATCCGCGCCCCCGCCGCCTGCCGCAGCGGCCCGTACAGCAGCCAGAGCACCGTCGGCACCAGCCACACCCAGTGGTGCGACCAGGAGATCGGCGACACCAGCAACCCGAAGATCTGCACCACGATCAGGGTGCCGAGCAGGTCGTCGGCGGCGAGCGCGCGCCAGGCCAGGAAGGCCAGCGCCGCGGCGACCAGCACCGCCGCGATCCACACCGGGCCGCTCTGCACGTCGTGGCCGAGCAGCCTGCTGAGCATGCCGCGCAGCGACTGGTTCCACACCGACCCCACCGGGCCGATCCGGTCCGCGTCGCCGAGCAGCGTGCCGAAGTAGCGCTCCGCGTCCGCCGGGGCCACCAGCATGCTGAGCCCGACCGTCGCGCCGAAGACCACCGCCGAGAAGACCGCGGCGAGCCAGCGCCTGCGCGCCACGAAGTACAGCCCGGTGATGGCCGGGGTCAGCTTGATCCCGGCGATCAGCCCGACCAGGCCGCCGGAGACCCACCACCGGGTGCTGCGCACCGCGAGCATCGCCCCGAGCACCAGGAAGACGTTCACCTGGCCGTAGTCGATGGTGGTGCGCACCGGCTCGGTCCACATCCCGATCGCGGTCCACCAGACAGCCGCGGTGCGCCACCCCGGTTCGGCCGCGACCTCCCGGCCGAACAGCAGCTCGAAGCTGATCCGGATCACGGCGTACAACCCGGCCACGATGGCGAGCAGCCACCCGACGGCGACCAGGGTGAACGGCAGGTAGTGCAGCGGGAGGAAGACCATCGCCGCGAACGGCGGGTAGGTGAAGGGCAGCGGGAAGTCGGGAGTCTTCTCCGCGTAGGTGAAGTCGTAGAGCGTGCCGTCGAGCAGCGCGGCCGAGCCGTCCACGTAGACGTGCAGGTCGACCACGTTCATCCCGTTCGGGACGAGGAGCAGCCAGCCGAGCCGGATCAGCACGGAGATCCCCAGTACCGCGACGGCCCAGCGCAGGTGTCGATTCACATCGCGAGCTTTCGATATCGAGACGCGGCGGGGTCCGGCGCGACGGCGGTAAGGGCGGCCTTCACCTTAGCGGGGGCGGGTCCGGCGCGGCGGGCCAGGCCCGGCGCGGTCCAGCAGTACCATGAGTCACACTGTCAACTCCGGTAACAGACGCTCGAGTGTCTCATCCAGCATGGGGACAGCTCGACGCGCGCATCGGGGCGGTGGCGCTGTACACACGGCGACGTTGTCCCTAAAGTGACCCCGACACGATGGCGTCCTCGCCTTCGCGTCCCCCGATGTACCCGAAGGTAAGGACGGCTAGCCCAGTGCTTCGCACCCGATCGCGGATCGCCCTTTCCGCGCTCGCCCTCACGGCGAGCGCCACCCTGGCCGTGCCCGCCACCTCGGTGGCCGCCCCGGCGCCTGCGGCGACCGAGGCCGGCTACAGCGTGCCGATGGTTCCCGAAGGTGTCCCGGTGGACGCGCTCGCCGCCCTGGCCCCGGCCATCGCGGGCGCCATCGCCGGCCCGGCGGATATCGCCGAAGGCCCGCAGGCCGCCATCCTGAGCCAGGCCAAGGCCCTGCTGGCCAGCCTGAACCTGCCGCCGCAGATCCGCTCGACGCTGGAGCGGATCATCACGTTCCTGGACGGCAGCGGCGGCGGCGGCCCCGAGCTCCCGGAGAACGCGCCCGTCATCGCGCAGTTCCTCTACCCCTCGATCGGCAAGGGCTGCATCAGCGCCACCGCCGACTCGATCGGCACCGCGCTGGCCGTGCCCGGCCCGGCCGAGCTGCCGCCGCCCGGCCCGGCCTCCGGCCAGACCGGTTTCGTCTTCACCGCGCTCGGCACCAAGGCGCCGACCGAGGTGCAGAACCCGCCCTTCACGGTGCAGTGGCTGAACCTGGACACCAGGCAGTCCGGCGTCCAGGTGCTGACCAACGAGGCGAAGATCAACCCGGACGGCCCGGCCACGCTCTCGGCCATCGTCGACACCGGCCGCGGCCGGGTCGCCGCTGTCGTCTCCGGCTCGCTGACCACGCAGGCCGACCCGGCCGCCGAGCCGCGCACCTGCTCGTTCCTGCCGACGCTCGGATTCTTTACCGTCGCCTGATATTTCCCGCCATCGAGACGCCCCGCGAGCCGCGCTCGCGGGGCGTTTCGATGTGTGATAGACCACAGGCATGGTGAGCGCGAACCGATCGATCCGCAGCAGCCGCTCCCGGCGGTCGCTGCTGTCCATCCGCTCCGAGGGGTCGATCCTCTCGATCGGCTCCGCCTACTCGATCCTGTCCATCGGCAGCGCGGGGTCGGTGCTCTCGATCGGCTCGGTGGGGTCGTTCGGGTCGCTGCTCTCGTCCGGGTCGTTCCTCAGCCTCGGCTCGGCCTTCTCCGGGCTCTCCCGCTGGTCGCTGCTGTCCTGGCGCGGGGTGCACGCCGAGCCGGACGCCAGGCCGGTGCTGCGCGTCGTCCCGGACGCCGAGCCCGATCCGGTGCGGCACAGCCAGACCTAGGCGGCGCTCCACTGCCCCGGGCGGTCGGAGCGGAACGCCGGGGCAGCGGCCGATCGCGGAGCGGTCACCACTGCCCGTACTGCGGGCGCAGGATGTGGTTGCGGTCGATGCCGATGCCGTCGATGGCCCGCTTGTCGATCTCGAACTGGTGCAGGTGCGCGGCGGGGTGCACGAAGCCCTTCGGCGTCCCCCAGTCGTGCTGCCAGAACCAGGTCGCCAGCCCGGCGGCCCTCGCCAGCTCGATGGTCGGGGCATTGGCGTAGATGCCGGTGTTGCTCTTGCCGACCACCCCGTTCCAGCCGAGCAGGTACGGCGCGATCATGGTGGCGAACTCGACCGCGGTCGGGTTGTCGTCGATGGACGCGTAGATCGGGCGGTCCTCCGGGCCGCCCGCCTCGCGGTGCAGCTCCAGCCCGCGCTCGGCGTGCTCGCGGCCCGCGACCAGGCCGCCGCGCCAGTCCGCCGTCGGGCCCTTGCCGAACTGGTAGCAGGAGACGATCTCCAACCCGGCATCCCGCAGCTCGGCGACCTCGTCGGCGCGCAGCGGCTTGCCCGCCATCCACTCGGCGCCCGGCCTGCGGTCGGAGACGTAGCGGATGACCCCCGCGTGCCCGGCCTCGGCGATGGCCGCGGCCGACGGGACGCCGCCGGAGTAGTCGATCAGGGTGCCGAGCGGAGCGGCGCCGGCGCCGGGCGCGCGCGCCCCGACGGCGGCGACGGCGGCACCCGCGGCCGCGAGGCCGAACAGGCCGCGCCGGGAAAGCGGGGGGCGGGCAGCGGAAGACACCGGGAACGAGCACATCGCAGGACTCCTTCGTGACCCCCCGTGCACCCTGTGGAACTGGATGAACAGCGTGCCCGGCGCACCTTCCCCAAGTCACATACGCGCCGGGAGCCTCGAACGTGGACTCATTTCACCACAACCCCATGCGAACCGCCAGACTCACGCATAACACCGGCCACAGTGGGCATCAGACGGCCTTCCCGATCCGCGCGCCCACATCGATCACCCGGCCGGAGCCGGAGGTGAGCTCCCGGCGGATCACGGCGGCGACCTGCGCCACCACCTGCTTCCTGATCTTGGCGAGCGCGCCGAGCGTCGCCGCCCGCACCCCCTCCGCGGCGAGCTCCAGCCGGATCTCGGCGGGTTCGGGCGGGTCGACATCGATCACCAGGAGCAGCGGGTCGGCGGCGCGGGCGGCCAGGACCAGCGGCACCTCCAGTTCGGCCCGGTACCGGTTGGCCTTGAGCACGTCGACGGTGATGTCCAGCGCGACCGGCAGGGTGACGTCGTAGACCACCGGCTCGATGTGGCCGGGCGCGGGCTCGCGCGGGCGCAGCGTCGGCAGCCGGACGGCACCGCGCACGGTCACCGTCGCGCGGCGGCCGGGGCCGGTGCGCAGCGGGCCGATCTCGATCGGGCGCCCGGCCAGCCGCTCCGCCAGCACCGCGTTCACCCGCTCGGGGGTGACCAGCAGCGGGAAGAAGCGCCTGCCGAACTCGGCGTAGTCGATCCAGTCGAAGGCCCACTCCGCCTCGGCCCTGCGCCGGTGCACCGACTCGGTGCCGCCGACGATGGCCTCGATGTCGAAGACCCGGCGGCGGCGGGTCTGCGGGTCGGCGAGCATGGGGTTCACCCGGTTGGCGACCTCGCGCTTGACCACGCCCGCGATCGGGTCGAGCAGCGTCTCGTTCACCGCGGTGCCCGCCTGGGTGCGCAGCACGACGCTGACATCGTCGGGGCTGATGGCGGGGATGTCGATGACCACGAGCAGCGGGCTCGCGGTGCGGGCGTGCAGCCCGACCTCCACCGAGACGACCGCCTCCAGCCGCAGCTTGCGCCCGGCGAGCAGCGCCTTGAGCGCCAGCGAGACCGGAACCGTCACGGTGTAGTGCACGTGCGGGCCGCGCCGGACTATCCGCGGCTCCCCCACCTTGCCCTCGGCGACGAAACCCGCCAGCCCGGCCGGCCCCAGCGAGAACGGCCCGAACGTGATCTTCCGGCCGGTGATCCCGGCGACCGCGGCCGCCACCCGCTCCTCGGTCGCGGCGTGCGCCACGAAGCGCTCGCCGAACTCGGCGTACTCCAGCCACTGCTGTTCGGGGGCGGGTTCGCGCTCCGCGGGCAGGGCGGGGGTGTGCGGTGTCTCGTCGGTCGGTCGCATCTCGTCTTCCCGAAAAACCTCACCTGGGCAGCGGACACCGAACACGCTACGCGACCGAGGGGGAACCCTGTCCTGCCGATGAGGGGGAGGCAGGACAGGGCCCGGAAGCGACGCTGCCGGGCGCCGCGGCCCCCATGGTAGCCCGCCTGCGCAGCCGCGCCACCCCGGCTTGCGCCACACAGGTTGGGCGGCAAGAGATTTCCGCACGGTGATCGGAACCCGCCGCGCGCCGCCGACCTCGGCCGCGACGCTCCGAGCGGCGGGAAACCACCCGCTCGGCGGGGTCGGAGGGGTTAGTCTGCTTCCCGAACCCGGGCCGTGGGAGGTAACCCTGGACACGTTGTGGACCTTCGTGGTGAACCGGCGCGAGCAGCTGCTCACCGATTCCTATCTGCATGTCTCGGCGGTGGTGCAGTCGGTGTTCCTGGCCACCCTGATCGCCGTGCTGATCGGGATCCTGGTGTATCGCAGCCCGTTCGGTTCCTCGGTGGCGACCGCGCTGGCCAGCGCGGTCCTCACCATCCCGTCCTTCGCGCTGCTCGGGCTGCTGATCCCGATCTTCGGCCTCGGCGTCGTGCCCACCGTGATCGCGCTGGTGCTCTACGCGCTGCTGCCGATCCTGCGCAACACGATCGTCGGGCTGGCGTCGGTGGATCCCGCGGTGACCGACGCGGCGCGCGGCGTCGGGATGAGCTCGATGGGGGTCCTCACCCGGATCGAGCTGCCATTGGCCTGGCCCGCCATTCTCGCGGGCATGCGGGTCAGCACCCAGATGATCATGGGGATCCTCGCCATCGCGGCGTACGCCAAGGGCCCCGGCCTCGGCAACCTGATCTTCTCCGGGCTGGCCAGGCTCGGCAGCCCGACCGCGGTGCCGATGGCGCTCACCGGCACCGTGCTGATCGTGATCCTGGCCCTGCTGCTCGACGGGATCCTCGTCCTCGTCGGACGACTCACCATCTCGAGGGGAACGACGTGACCGACTCCGACCTCCGCAAGTCCGTGGGCACCGACGCGGTCTCCGGCGTCGAGATCGTCCTCGACTCCGTGACCAAGCGGTACCCCGGCACCGAGAAGCCCGCCGTCGACAATGTGTCGATGACGCTGCCGCCCGGCGAGATCGTGGTCTTCGTCGGCCCGTCCGGCTGCGGCAAGACCACCACCATGCGGATGATCAACCGGCTGATCGAGCCCACCTCGGGGAAGATCACCATCGGCGGCGAGGACGCGCAGAGCATCAACGGCGACCAGCTGCGCCGCAAGATCGGCTACGCCATCCAGCAGTCCGGGCTCTTCCCGCACCTCACCGTCGCCAGGAACATCGCCACCGTGCCCGGGCTGCTCGGCTGGGACAAGAAGCGGATCACGGCTCGGGTCGAGGAGATGCTCGACCTGGTCGGGCTGGAGCCCGCGACCTTCCGCGACCGCTACCCGCGCCAGCTCTCCGGCGGGCAGCAGCAGCGCGTCGGAGTGGCCCGCGCGCTCGCCGCCGACCCGCCGGTGCTGCTCATGGACGAGCCGTTCGGCGCGGTCGACCCGATCACCCGTGGGTTCCTGCAGGACGAGCTGCTGCGGCTGCAGTCCGAGCTGCACAAGACCATCGTCTTCGTCACCCACGACTTCGCCGAGGCGGTCAAGCTGGGCGACCGGATCGCGGTGCTCGGCAACCAGTCCCGCATCCTGCAGTACGACACCCCGGAGGCCATCCTGGCCGCGCCCGCCGACGAGACCGTGGCGGGCTTCGTCGGCGCGGGCGCCGGGCTGCGGCAGCTCACGCTCACCCGGGTGGCCGACATCGAGCTGCACCCGACCCCCGCGGCGCTGGAGACCGACGACATCGCCGCGCTGCGCGCCGAACTCGACCGCAGCGGGGACCCGGCGGCGCTCGTGCTCGACACCAGGCGCAGGCCGCTGCGCTGGGTCACCGCCGACCAGCTGAACCGGGCCGCCTCGCTCGCCTCGGTCGGCACCCCGGTGGCGGACTGGGTCGCGCGGCGCTCGACGCTGCAGGACGCGCTGGAGGCGCTGCTCGCCGAGCCGACCGCGACCGCGATCGTCACCGGCGACCGGAACGAGTACCTCGGCACCATCGCGGTCGACACCCTGGTCTCGCACCTGGCCACGGTGCGGCACGCGGTGGAGTCGCCGGAGCACGAGGCCGCGAAGGTCCCCGCGGGCAACGCGCCCGGCGACGCCGCCGAGCCAACCGCGGGCAGCGCGCCCGCGGCGGGCGGCACCGCGAGCGACGCGGCGGACAGCACGGGCGCGGCCGAACCCGCGAAGGGCGACGGCGGCACCGGCAGGCCGGCCGGTGGCAGTTCGGAGCCATCGTGAGCACCGCGGTCTCCACCGGCGCGGAGCGCAGGGCCGAGCGGCTGCGGCTGCTGGCCCAGCCGCTGCTGGTCGCGGTCCTGGTCGCGGGGGTGCTGATCTGGGCCTTCAATCGGGATCTCACCGCGACCCAGGAGGCCAGCGTCAATGTCTCCAATGTCGCCACCGTGACCTGGCAGCACATCCTGATCACCGCGACCGTCGTGCTGATCGTGGTCGCGCTGGCGGTGCCGATCGGCACCCTGGTCACCCGGCCGGGCTGGCGCAGGCTGGCCCCGGTCTTCGTCGGCATCGCCAATGTCGGCGCCGCCGCGCCCGCGATCGGCCTGATCGTGCTGTTCTACCTGGTCACCAGCACCACCGGGTTCTGGATCGGGGTCGCGCCGATCGCGTTCTACTCGCTGCTGCCGGTACTGCGGAACACCATCCTCGGCTACCAGCAGGTGGACCCCGCGGTGATCGACGCGGGCCGCGGGCAGGGCATGTCGCAGTGGGCGGTGCTGCGGCGCATCGAGTTCCCGCTCGCCATCCCGTACATCCTGGCCGGGTTGCGCACCTCGCTGGTGCTCGCGGTCGGCACCGCCACGCTCTCCTTCCTGGTCAGCGCGGGCGGGCTCGGCATCCTCATCGACACCGGCTACAAGCTGCGCGACAACGTCACCCTGGTGCTCGGCGCGGTGCTCGCGGTCGCGCTGGCGCTGCTGGTGGATTGGCTCGGCGCGCTGGCCGAGCAGTACCTGGGGCCCAAGGGCCTGCGATGACGGCGGGCTGCTGTCGCAGGCGCGGAGCGGCGCTGCTGTTCGCGGCGGTCGTGGCGCTGACCGGGTGCGGGCTGGAGTCCGGCGGCGCGGTGCCGCTGAGCGTCGGGCCGGGCAGCATCCAGCCGGTGCCGGAGCTGGAGGGGGTCGCGGTCACCGTGGGCTCCAAGGACTTCACCGAGCAGCTCATCCTCGGCTACATCATCGAGTTCGCGCTCACCGCGGCGGGCATGGAGGTCCGCGACCTCACCAATATCCAGGGCTCGAACAGCCTGCGCGACTCCCAGCTCAACGACCAGATCGACATCGCCTTCGACTACACCGGCACCGGCTGGATCAACTACCTCGGCAACGAGAAGCCGATCCCGGACTCGCAGGGGCAGTTCGAGGCGGTGCGCGACGCCGACCTCGCCGCCAACGGCATGCGCTGGGCCGCCATGGCCCCGGTGAACAACACCTACGCGCTGGTCACCAGCGCCGCCTACGCGGAGCAGACCGGGGTGCGCAGCCTCTCCGACTACGCGAAGCTGCTGAACTCCGACCCCGGCGCCGCGGTGACCTGCGTCGGCACCGAGTTCAATGTCCGGCAGGACGGCTACCCCGGCATGGCCCGCGCCTACGGCATCGACAACGGCAGCGCGCCCAAGCAGATCGTGCAGGACGCGGTGGTCTTCAACGCGGTCGCCGACGGCTCCTCCTGCCGATTCGGCTCGGTGGCCGCCACCGACGGCCGGATCCCGGCGCTCGACCTGCTGCTGCTCGAGGACGACCGCGCCTTCTTCCCCAAGTACAACGCCGCGCTGGTGCTCAGCGACGCCTACGCCGCCGAGCACCCGGCGGTGATCACCGTGCTGGAGCCGATCACGGAGCTGCTCACCAACGAGACGGTGACCGAGCTGAACCGGCTCGTCGACGTGGAGGGCAGGGAGCCCGCCGAGGTGGCCCGGGACTGGATGGTCGAGCAGGGCTTCGTCACGAAGGAGTAGCGGCGTCCGCGGTGCGCTTCATCGGGATGCAGACGGTGATCAGCACCGCGACCACGGCGGCGGCGACCGAGATGTAGAAGGTCAGCAGGAAGCCGTCCTTCGACGGCAGCCGGTGCCCGCCGAGGTCCATCGTCATGTGCGCGAGCACCACGCTCATGACCGCCGCCGAGGTGGAGGTGCCGATGGCGCGCATGAGCGCGTTCAGGCCGTTGGCGGCGCCGGTCTCGCTGATCGGCACCGCGCCCATGATCAGCGCGGGCATGGCCGCGTAGGCCAGCCCGACGCCCGCCGCCACGATGCTCGCGGCCAGCACGATCTGCCAGACCGCGCCCATCCAGACCGCCGCGCTCAGGTAGCCGAGCCCGACCACCGTGGCACCGAACCCGAGCGTCAGCTTGGGGGTGCGCGCCGCCGAGATCCGCGCCGAGACCGGCGAGAGCAGCAGCATCATCAGCCCGCCCGGCGCCAGCGCCAGCCCGGCCGCGACCATTGAGAGGCCGAAGCCGTGGCCGGTGGCCTCCGGCGCCATGAGCAGCTGCGGGAAGGTCAGCGACATGCCGTAGAGCGCGAAGCCGACGGCGATCGAGGCCAGGTTGGTGAGCAGCACCCGGGGGCGGGCTGAGACCCGCAGGTCGACCAGCGGCGCTTTCCTGCGCAGCTCGTACCAGCCGAAGACGAGCCCGGCGACCACTGCGAGCGCGAGCAGCCCGAGGGTGCTGCCGCTGGTCCAGCCCCAGTCGGTGCCCTTGGTGATGGCGACCAGCAGCGCGACCAGGGTGACGCTGAGCCCGAGCGCGCCGAGGAAGTCGAAGGGCGCGGGCGTGCGCACCGCGGACTCCGGGACCAGCAGGAACACCAGCGCCGCGCAGAGCGCGCCGAGCCCGGCGGAGGTCCAGAACAGCACGTGCCAGTCCGCGTTCTGCGCGATCACCGCGGCCAGCGGCAGCCCGACGGCGCCGCCGACGCCGAGCGTCGCGCTCATCACCGCGATGGCCGAGCCGACCCGGTGCGGCGGCAGCTCGTCGCGCATGATGCTGATCCCGAGCGGGATGGCGCCGGTGGCCGCGCCCTGCAGCGCCCGGCCGACGATCTCCGGGGCCAGCGAGGAGGCGAGCGCGCAGACCAGCGAGCCTGCCACCAGCAGCAGCAGCGAGACCAGCAGGATCCGGCGCTTGCCGAACATGTCGCCGAGCCTGCCGCTGATCGGCATCGCCACCGCGCCCGCCAGCAGCGTCGCGGTGATGACCCAGGAGGCATTGGTGGCCGAGGTGCCGAGCAGCTCGGGCAGCAGCGGGACGATCGGGATGACCAGGGTCTGCATGAGCGAGACCACGACGCCGACCATGCTCAGCGTGGCGATCAGGACGGCGGGCGACGGCAGGCGCCGCTCGTCGCTCGCGGACTCGGTGCCCGGTTCGGCGGTGATACTCACATGTGCACGGTACACACCATGTGCATCGTGCACAATTTGCCGCTGGCGGGTGCCGCGGGACATAGTGGTCGAATGTCCGATTCCGGTGCAGGCGAGTACGAGTTCGATGCGCTCGGAAGGCTCGCGTTCGAGCTCACCCTGCTCTCCAGGCACTACACCGGGGCGACGCCGCGGCGCGCCGGGCACCAGCTCGAGCGCTCCGCCTTTCTCATCCTGACCCGGCTGGAGCTGGAGCACGCGCTCAGCCTGCGCGAGCTCGCCGAGGCGTTCCGGCTCGACATTTCCACGCTGAACCGCCAGGTGGCCGCGATGTCGCGGCAGCAGCTCGTGGTGCGGGTGCCGGACCCGGACGGCGGGGTGGCGCGCAAGGTGCAGGCCAGCGCCAAGGGGCTGGCGCTGCTCGCCGCCGACCGCGCGCTCGGGCGGGAGGGGCTGCGCTCGGTGGTCTCCGAGTGGTCCGAACCGGACCTGGCCCAGCTGGGCGCGCTGATCTCCCGGTTCAACCGGGACATCGAGGCGCGCGAGGAGAATCCGTGGCCGCGCCCCGCTGCCGAATCGATCGCCGAAGCGGGGCCGCGACCGTAAATTCTCCGCCGCCCGGCGAAAACTCGCCGCCCGCATCGGATCCGCCGCGGACACCACCGTTTCGGATCGCGCGAGCGAGGCATTCCCGTTTGCGACACATCGGGTTCGGCGAAGGAGGAATCGGGTGTCTGCTGGAGTGTTGGCCATCGTGGTGCTCGTGGTGATCATCGCGGCGGTCGGGATCGCCCTACTCGTGCGCCCCACGCTGCGGAGCAACAAGCTGAAGCGCAGATTCGGCCCGGAGTACGACCGCGTGGTGACCGCGGCCCCGGACAAGCGCAGCGGTGAGCACGAACTACTCGACCGCGAGCGCAAGCACGCGGAACTCGAACTGCGCCCGCTGGATCCGGCGCGCACCGCGCGGTACTCGGAGCGCTGGAACGGCGTGCAGGAACAGTTCGTCGACGACCCCGCCGCCGCGGTGCGCGAGGCGGACCGCCTGGTCACCGAGGTGATGGCCGAACGCGGCTACCCCACCGGCGATTACGAGGAGCAGGCCGCGCACCTCTCGGTGCGGCACACCGCGGTGCTCGAGCACTACCGGAAGGGCCACGAGATCGCGGGCCGCGACGCCTCCACCGAGGACCAGCGCACCGCCATCGTGCACTTCCGCGAAATCTTCCGCGACCTGCTCGACGATGGCCACTACAGCACCAAGGACGTGAACGCATGAGCACCGACCAGAACAGCACCCGCGACCGCTCCAGGGACCAGGTCCGGATCAGCGGCGGGCCGGGTGCGCCCGGCGAGAACACCGCGGTCACCGAGCCTTCGGCGCAGCGGGTGGACGATCTCGGCACCGAGGCGCGGCACGCGCCGACCGATCCGGGGACCGACGGGACGCACACCGCGACCGAGCCGCACGCAGGCGGAACGCACTCGTCGACCGGCTCCGCGCACGATCCGGCCGACGACACCGCAGACCGAGCGCACGACAAGTCGCACACCGTGGCGACGGAGGACGCGGCGACCGCGGACGGCCTCTCCGGCAAACCGACGATCACCGCGGGCCCTACGGACTCCGGTACCGCGGCGACGACCCACGACACCACGCAGGCCCACGACGCGGAGCCGCACTCGGCCACCGTCTCCCGGGAACCCGCCGTCCCCGCCACCACCGCGACCACCCCCGAGTCCGCCGACACCGACCGGCCGCTCTTCGACCGCGACCTGCTCGACGTCCTCGAGACCCGCTGGAAGGAGGTTCAGGGCTCCTTCGTCGACAACCCGCACGACGCCGTCACCAGGGCGGACCTGCTCGTCGCCGAGACACTGGAGCAGATCACCGCGCGCTGGACCGAACACCAGCAGCAGCTGCAGGGCCGCTGGTCCCGCGGCACCGACAGCGACACCGAGAACCTGCGCCAGGCGCTGCGCGACTACCGCACCTTCTTCCAGAAGCTGCTCACGCTCGGCAACTGACCCCGCACGGAAGAACCGGCCCGCGAATCGAATTCGCGGGCCGGTTCGCGTTCGCCGGGGTTCGGTCGCGGACGGAGTGCGTTCAGCGCCCGGCCGCTCCGGCGCCGTCGAGCCCGTCGAGCAACGCGGTACCCAGGTCGCGGAGGTGGTCCACCTGTTCCGGGGTGAGCCGGTCGAAGATCAGCCTGCGCACCTCGGCGACGTGCCGCGGCGCGACCTCGCGCAGCACGTCGAGCCCGGTGGCGGTGAGGGTGGCGTACTGGATGCGCCGGTCCGACGGCGACGGCCTGCGCTCCACCCAGCCGCGCTCCTCCATGACCGAGATGGCGTGGCTGAGCCGGGACGGGCTGGTCGCGGTGTAGCGGGCCAGCTCGCCCATCGGCATGGTGCGCTCGGGCGCGTCGGAGAGCGAGGCGAGCATCGAGTAGTAGCTGTGCCCGATCCCGACCTCGTCGCGGAGCTGCCGGTCCAGCGCCTGCGGGAGCAGGTGGATGAGCTTGATCAGCGGCATCCAGGCCGCCATCTCGCGGTCGTCCAGCCAGCGGGGGTCGGTCACGGGCACCTCGTCTCAGGCGGTCTGGACCGACCTCTTGGCCAGGCCCATGGCGAAGCCGTCGATCACGGTGGTGGCCGCGGCGGCCGGGTCGGTCGCGGCGCCGAGCGTGACGAACAGCGGTGTGAAGTGTTCCACCGTCGGGTGCGCGTAGGCCAGTGCGGGCGCCCGGCGCCGGTAGTCGGTGAGCTCGGCCAGGTCACCGGCGGCGAGCGCGGTCGCCGCCCACTCGTCGAACTCCCGCGACCAGCCGGGCACCCGCTCCGGGTGCGCCCAGTCCACGTAGGGCAGGCCGTGCGTCATGTAGCCGGAGCCGATGACGAGCACGCCGTCGGCGCGCAGCGCGCGCAGCCGCTCGCCGAGCGCGAGCAGCCCGGCCGGGTCCGCGGTGGGCAGGCTGAGCTGCAGCACCGGGATGTCCGCCTCCGGGTACATGACCTTGAGCGGGATCCAGGCGCCGTGGTCCAGCCCGCGGCCGCGGTGCTCGAAGACGTGCGTGCTGTCCGGCAGCACCGCCCGCAGCCGTTCGGCGAGCGCGCCGGGGTCCGGGGTGTCGTACCGCATCCGGTAGTAGAGCGGGTGGAAGCCGCCGAAGTCGTAGACCAGCTCGGTCGGGGCCGTGCTGGTGATGCCGACGGCGTCCGACTCCCAGTGCGCGCTGACGATCAGGATCGCCCGCGGCTTCGGCAGGGCGCGGGCCCAGCCGTGCAGCTGCCGCATCCACGGGGTGTCCTCGAGCAGCGGTGGTGCGCCGTGGCTGAGGTAGAGCGCGGGCAGCGGATCGTCGCCAGGCATCCACGCGCGGTGCGGTTCGGTGTGGCCCGCGGCGTAGCGCAGGTGTCCGGCGAACGGGTGCGCGGCGGGAACGAGCGCGTCGGCCGCCGCGGTGCGCGACGCCGACGGATCGAGCAGGCGGGACGTGGTCACGGGTCACCTCGGGCGTCGGTATTTCAAAGTTCAAATATACCGACTGCAGCGCCACGGGGTGCCGATTCATTCCCGCGATGCCCGGCCCAAACGGCCGGGCTCCGCGAGCGGCGAGGTGCTAGACCTCGAGGTCCTCCTCGATTCCGCGCAGCCGGTGCCGCGCCAGCGCCAGGTTGGCCCGGTTGCGGTCGAGCGCGAGGTAGAGGAAGAGCCCCTTGGACTTGCGCCCGGTCATCGGGCGGATGATGTGGTACTGCCCCTGCAGGGTGATGAGGATGTCCTCGATGTCCTCGTTCAGCCCGAGCTGCTCCATGGTGCGCATCTTGGCCCGCACCACCTCGGTGTTCCCCGCGGCGGCGACCTGCAGATCGAGCGCCTTGGAGCTGCCGAGCATGCCGAGCGCCATGCCGCTGTTGTAGTCGACCACCGCGGCGCCGACAGCGCCGTCGATGACCATCATGTCCTTCAGGGCGAGATCCATGGTGGTGGACACAGGTTTCCTTTCACTGGGTTTTCGTTGCCCGGTCTTTTCCGGGATCGTTGGTGATCGCCGTCAGGTGGTCGGCGATGGCGCGGGCGACGGGGCGGCTCTCCAGGTGCAGCCGCCCGACGTTCACCTCGGGGCCCGCGAGCACGGTCAGCGAGGTCCAGCCTGCCGCGTAGATGACCACGTGGCCGCCGGTGCCGTTCACCACGACCTCGTGGAACCCGCCGCCGTGCGCGGTGGTCGCGAGCCGGTGCGAGAGCGAGAGGTGGGAGGCGGCGAGCGCCGCCATCCTGGAGGGTTCGATGTGCGGGGGCAGGTCGTGCGCGACGAGCAGGCCGTCGCTGGAGGCGACCAGCGAGCCGGTCAGCCGCGGCACCCGCTCGCGCAGCGCCTTGAGCTCCGCCAGCACCACGGCGTCGGGTTCGGGTCCGGACATCGACACCTTGCTCTTCCTTCCCATCAGGTCGCCGAGCAGTTTCTTCCCCGGGGTCACCACTGAAGCTCCTCCAGCGCCGCCTTCAGCCGGACCAGCACCTCGGCGTCGACCGGCTCCAGCCGGTCGTACGGGGCCAGCGGCTCGACCGGCTGGGCGACGCGGCGGGGCAGCGCGGTGACCGGCAGCGCCGGGGGCGCCGGGAGCGGCGCCGGAGTCATCGTCAGCGCGGCCACCGGGAGCGTCGGGGTCTCGGTGACGAGCGGCTCCGGCAGCACCACCGGGTGCTCGATCAGCTCGGCGGCGGTCAACTCGCGCACGGCCTCCAGCACCCCGTAGGCGGTGCGCCCGAGCGACCGCGCGATCGAGGCGATGGTGCGGTGGCCGTCGGCGATGGCGAGCACCTCGGTCTGGCCGCCGGTCAGCACGACGCGCCTGCGCCGGACCCGGCGCACCGGAACGACGGCGGCACGGTCGACCAGCCCGGCGGGCCACGGCCCCGAGCGCGGGTCGCCGCGGCGCGCGCACTCGCGCATGAGCGCCTGCGGCGGCACGTGGCAGACCGGGGCCAGCCAGTGCGCGGGCGCCGGGTGGAATTCGCTGCGCTCGGCGGTGGCGAGCAGGAAGTAGGCGGCGTCGAAGACCGACAGCAACGCCAGGGTTTCCAACCGGGGTCGCCCCAGCACCGGCGTCGGATCGCCCGCGCCCGCGCGGCGCCAGTCCTCCTCGGTGGCGACCCCCGCCTCCACGACCAACCGGTCCAACCCGGTGGTCCAGCGGCACTCCGCGGAGACGATCGCGCCCTCGGCCAGGTGGAACTCCCCGTCGCTCGCGCGCAGGACGCCGGTGCTCCCCGCTTTTTCCAGCCGCCGCAGTTCGACTTCCAGATCAGTGCTCATGCCGGATCGCCGGCCATTTCGGTGAGAATATTCTTCAGTCGGAATCGCGCCATTGCCAGGTTCCCGTTTTCCTCGTCGAAGAGGACGTGAACGAAAAGTCGTCCGTCGAAATCGCCGTTCACGAGATTCAGCAGGTGATATCCGCTGGTGCCGTAGACGATGATCTCGCTGACGTCGTCGCCGTCGGTCGCGAGCGCCGAGCAACCGAGCACCGCGCGCACCACGTCCGTGGTCCCCGCGGCGTCCTCGTGCTCGTCGACGAGGTCATGTCTACCTGCGGCTGCGATCGCCAAGCCACTGGCCCCGTCCACCAGTGTCACGCTGCGCGCACCAGGAATCTCCATGATGCGCTGCAGGCAGCCATCGATCCCGATCACCGATCCCCCGGCCTGTTCCTTGCGTAGGTTACGAATTCCAGACGCTACACACCGGCGAGAGTGATCGCACGTCGAACGGCAGATAATCCCGGGCAACCGCCGGATCCGAAAAATATACCTTTCGGTATTCAGACTCCACGGTATTAGAAACCTTTCGGTATCAAATTCCCGGCAGCATTAGAGACCTTTCGGTTTTGGCGATGGAAGCACTTCCGATATTGGACCGAGATAGGGACCAAGGACCCTTGCCCTCGAACGCGACCGCCGCCCGGGGCCGCTCCGTTCGGGGTTCGCCGGGGGTTCCACTGGACGACCGCCCCGTATGTTTCATCGGCAACCGCCCCGCTACGACCCCGCGATCGACGGGCACACCCTGTCGGCCCGGTGCCCTACGGTGATTCGCGACACCACGAGAGAGGGACCGATGGGCGCCTGGGATTACGGACCGTTCGACAACGACCACGCCGCCGACTGGTGCGCGCGGCTGCACCACGCCGAGCCCGGCGCCCGCCAGGCCGTGCTCCGCGGCGCGCTCACCGAAGCGGCGGACACCACCGGCTACCTGGACAACGACGAGGCGGGCGCCGCCGTCGCCGCGGCCGCTGTCGTCGCCTCCACCCTGCCCGGCGGCACCCCCGTCACCTCCGCCTACGGCCCGACCTTCCTGACCGAGGGCGGCTCGCTCGACATCGGCGACGGCACACCGGAACTCGCCGTCCGCGCGCTGGAGCGGGTGCTCGGCGCGGACTCCGAATGGGTCGAGCTGTGGGCCGAAGGCGGCGGCGACACGGCGCAGCACCCGGCGTTCGTGAGCGTGCACGAACTGCTGGCGGTGCTGCGCCGCTGAGCCGCTACCGGCAGAGCTCCTCCGGTGCGCCGTACTCCGCGCACCGGAGCGCGCTGCCGAGGTCGACCGGGCGCCACCCGTCCGCGCTGAACCGGAACAGCACCCGGGCCGGTTGCGTCGCGTTGCTGCGCGCCGATGCCCAGCCGTTCGCGCACTTCGCGTCGTCCAGATCGATCGGCTTCGCCAGGCGGTTCTCGACCTCCGTGCCCTGGAGCGCGGTCACCAGGGTGGGGATGTCCACCGGGCAGCCGGTGGCGGGCTGGAACGGGTCGGTGACCTCGCTCGGCACCGGGCGATCCGGGGTCACCGTCTTTCCGTTCAGGGTGAAGGTGACGGTGACCGGGCCGCCCTGCGGGCAGCAGAACGGTTCGTCGCCGACGAGCCAGCGGTACTGGACCTGGACGGCGGCGTCGGTCGAGCCGGTGACCGAGGCGTAGGAGGTCTCCCGCTGGGTCGCGGTGCCCAGGTAGCCGGCGTGGTCGAAGAACAGGATGTGCGACGGGGAGCTCGCCGAGCCGCCCGCCGTCACCCGCGCCCACAGGAGTCGCGGGCACTGGTCCAGCGGGTTGTCACTGGCGCCGTCGGCGAGGAACGGAGCCTCGTTCGCGGAGCGGCCGAGGGTGGCGACGGCCGCGGTGACCACCGGTGATGTTGGGTCGAGGCACCTTCCGCTGCCCGCTGTCGCGGGTTGCACGGGTGTACCCGGGCCGCTTCCTCCCGGCTGCTGCGTCCCACCAGGTTGCTGCGTGCCACCCGGCTGCGTACCACCTGGCTGCGTGGCACCCGGCTGTTGCGTGGCGCCCGGCTGCTGGGTCCCGCTCGACACCTGCGTCACGGTCGTTCCCGGCGGCGCCGCCGTCCCGGTATCACCCTGACACCCGGCCACCGCCGCGACCACCCCGACCGCCATGACCGCCGCCCCGAAGATCTTCCTCATTGCCTCCCCTTTCGGAATCCCGACACCAGCGAAATCGGAAACTTCCGACCGGCATTACGCCCCCAGTTCCGGGGCTTGCCGTAAACGATCAGTTTTCGAGAAGCCCCCCGCCCCTGCCGCCCCCTACCGTTGACCACACCGGATCACCGCAGGCAGGAGCCCCTCATGACCGACAAAACCAAGAGCTACGACGGCTTCACCGCCGAGGAGCGCGACGCCATGAAGCAGCGCGCGGGCGAACTCAAGTCCCGCAAGCGCGGCAAGGACACCGAACCGGAGGTCCTCGCCAAGATCGCCGAGATGCCCGACGCCGACCGCGTCATCGCCGAGCGCATCCACGCTCTCGTCAAAGCCAATGCCCCCGCACTGGTGCCCAAGCTCTGGTACGGCATGCCCGCCTACGCCCTGGACGGCAAGGTGCTCTGCTTCTTCCAGGCGGCGGACAAGTTCAAGGCGCGGTACGCGACGTTCGGGTTCGAGGGGATCGCGACGTTGGACGAGGGGTCGATGTGGGCGACGTCGTTCGCCATCACCGAGTTGTCGGCGGCGGATGAGGAGCGGTTGGGAAAGTTGATCGCCAAGGCCGTTGGGTGAGTACAACCAGCTCAGGCGTTCAATATTCGGTTATGTTCAGTTAAACTGAACATCATGCAGGACCGAACACAGCGCGCCGAGGTCGAACTCGCCGTGTCCCGGGCGCTGTCCCAGCTCCCGATCGAGTTCGAGCTGCGCGGCCTGAGCACGGACGGCCTCGTTCGGGTCGCGATCGACCGTTCCGGCGCGTCAGCCGAGTATCGGGTCGCTTGGCTCCCCCACCCGACCCTGTCGGAGGTCTCGAAGCTCGAGCGCCGCGCCGACGAAGCGCCGCTGCTCGTCACCGGTCCCCGGATCAGCGTTCGCACCGCCGACAGGCTGCGCGGAGCTGGTATCGACTACGCCGATCTCGCGGGAAACGCGCACCTCGCGCGCGGCCCTCTGCTGATCGATATTCAGGGGCGGCGACCGTCCACCGAGCGCAACCAGCGCGTCCCCGGAGAGGCGAACCTCTTCAGCGCGAGAAGAATGCAAGTCATCTTCGCGCTCCTCGCGTGGCCCGATCTCGCCGGCGCGCCGGTCCGCATCCTTGCCGAAGTCGCCGGAGCTTCGATCGGACTCGCGCAGTCGACGATCGGCATCATGCGGAATTCCGGCTACCTGATCGGCAGGTCGCTGCACCGGCGCGACGAACTCCTCGACCTCTGGACCGGCGCCTACCGAACATCCCTCCTACCCAAGCTGCACCTCCACTCGTTCGCGGGAGATCCCACGCACCGGTCCCTACCGCCCGGCTACCTGATCAGCGGCGAATCGGCGGTCACGGCGATCCGAAATCCGCAGACGCTCACCCTCTACGTCGAGGACTTCGACTTCGCGGTGGGCGCCCGCAGCGGGTGGCGGCGATCGAAAGAGCCGAATATCGATATCCGCCGGAAGTTCTGGATCACGCCGCCCGGCTGGGAGCAGCCTGATCTCTCTGAATTCGCGGGCATCGCAGCACCACCCCTTCTGGTCTACGCCGACCTCCTGGCTACCCAGGAGCCGCGCCAAGCCGAAGTCGCCGAAACCCTCAGGAAGGCGCGTCGTGTTTGACCTGGAAGTAATCGGACCGGACTCGCTGGAGCTGATCGACCGCGTCATCGCCGAAATGGTGTCGCTGACCGACGCCGACGAGCGATCGCTCATGCTCATCGGCGCCCACTGCCGCGACCTGCTGCATCAGGCGTTCGGCCGCAAGGATGCCGTGCGCTCCACCGAAGACGTCGATGTGGCATTGGCGGTGAGCAGTCCCGCGGACTACGACCGCATCACCTCGAGACTCACGCGCTCCGGGACGACCGACGTCCGGTACTCCGTTGCCGGAATTCCCGTCGACGTGGTGCCGTTCGGCAGCATCGAGAATCCGGCGGGTACCACCCACCTGCCTGGCCGACGAGAGCCGATCGACGTCTTCGGATTCCGAGAAGTTTTCGCCCGTTCAGAGGAACTGCGACTGCCGAGCGGAAGCAGGATAGCGCTGCCAACGCCCGCGGGTTACGCCGTGCTGAAGCTGAAGGCATGGGCTGATCGCTCCGCGAACTTCGACTACAAGGACGCGGGCGACATCGCCACCCTGAGCAGCTGGTACCAGCAGGATTCCGACATCGAGAAGCTGCTCTACAGCAGCCGAATCGACCTCCTCGAAAAGGCCGAGCTCGACTCCGACGTAGCTGCCCTCTATCTCCTCTCGGAGCAGATGACCGAACTCCTCGGCGCCGAGCGGACAGTCGAGCTCGCCGCAGCCTGGGCTTCCACCGATACCGAAGTCCTGATTCACCACTTCGCGAGAGCACGCTCCACCGCCATGCCGGACAGCGATTCGGCGCGATCGCAAGTGAGTGCGCTGACAAACTTCACTCGGTAGCGCGCGACCGGGCAGACAGCTCCAAGTGCAGGGCGAGGCACCCAACGCGCCGCGCTCGCTCCCGTGGCGCGGTCTATACGTTGAAGCGGAATTCGACTACATCCCGCAGTAGAATCACCTCATGGCTACGACTCCCGTTCGGGCGGCGATCTACCTGCGGATCAGCCTCGATCAGACCGGCGAAGGACTCGCCGTCGAACGTCAGCTCGAGGACTGCGAGGAGATCGCGAAGGCCCGCGGATGGCCCGTGGTCGAAAGGTACGCCGACAGCATCTCCGCCTTCAACAGGGCGAAGCAGCGGCCGGACTACGACCGCATGGTCGCCGACTACCAGGCGGGCCGGTTCAACGCGCTGATCACATGGGACCTCGACCGGCTCACCCGCCAGCCACGCCAGCTGGAGGACTGGATCGACGCTGCCGAGTCCCAGGGCCTCCGCCTGGTCACCGCCAACGGCGAGGCCGACCTGCAGACCGACGGCGGGCGGATGTACGCCCGGATCAAGGCCGCGGTCGCCCGCGCCGAGATGGAGCGGAAGGGCGCCCGGCAGAGTCGCGCGCAGAAGCAGCGCGCCGCGAAAGGCCGGCCACCGCGCGGCGTTCGCGCCACCGGCTACACCTTGGACGGTGAGCTCGTCCCCGGCGAGGCTGAGGCTGTTCGAGCGGTGTACCAGTCGTTCGCGAACGGGTCATCGCTCAAGGCGATCGCCGCGGCGCTGTCGGGCGCCGAGCCCACCGTGCGCAAGGTCGGCGACCGAACCGCCGTCCAGGACCTTCCGAAATCGGTACCGCCGTTGCCGACCCGGAGCGGCCGGCCATGGAACCCGACATCGGTGCTCTCGATTCTTCGCAACCCGCGATACGCGGGATGGAGCATGCTCGAAGGCAAGATCGTTCGGGACGAGACCGGCGCACCGGTTCGAGGTCAATGGGAGCCTATTGTCGCGGACGGCATTTGGCTCGACGTGCAGCGCCGCCTGGACGACCCCCGGCGGAAGAGCAACCGCGCTGGCACCGAGCGGAAGCACCTCGGGTCCGGGCTGTATCGCTGCGGAATCTGCGGTGCACCGGTACGCGCGCACGGGGCGCGTTACCGGTGCGCCGGACACATCATGCGCGTCCGAGACCGGATTGACGAAGTCGTGCTGCAGTTCGTGCAGCACAGACTCGCGCAGCCCGATCTCGCGAACCTGCTCTCGCAGCAGGACGATGGCCGCGTCGAAAACCTGGTGCGCGCGGAGAACCTCGAACGGGACCGGATCAAACGAGCCCGCGCCGACTACAAGGCAGAGCTGATCGACGGCGAGTTCTTCGCAGAGATCAGAAGGGAAGCTGAGGCGGCAATCTCGGCCATGGAGGCCGAGCGGATCGGACTCGCAGCTGGGACAGCCGCATCAGAAATTCTGCTTGCCCATTCGCCCGTTGAGGCCTTCGGCCGCGCCGACTTGGCCGCTCGGCGCGCAGTTGTCGATTTACTGTGCGAGGTCCACCTCAACCCAGCACCCCGCGGCCGAAAGGCATTCGATCCGAGTTCTGTTCGCCTCATGCCTCGATAAATTGGCTGGACGAGACCGCCGCTGCAGACCCCGACACCGGGTTTGGATAAGTTAGAAACCGTCCACAATCAATCGAAAACGCATTCGATTTATGGCAACGATAGTCGACCGAGCCGATCAAGCTAGGCCGATACCCAGCGAAAGGCCGACTCTAGGGACAGTATGTGGCCGGGTTGCCGAACAGGCGGTCCAGCTGTTGGACATCAATGAGGGGAACAACGGACCAGATCAGGGTTTCCAAGGACTGGCACACTGCTGTGCGTTGCTTTTCCGCATCTCCCTCCAGCCCCGCGATCTGTCCGCAAGTGAAGCGGACGGCGGCGGAGAGCGGATCCATAATGAAATCTGCCGGATTGATAATTGGCCCGGATCCCAGCGAGTCGGCCAGTGCTTCACAAGATTCAGTAATCGGCGGTCGGCGATTCCCCGTAGGGGCGTCGTAGAAGGTCTTCTGCTCCGGCGCTGGCGGCAGAAGCATCGACTCGATCGAAGGCCCGGCAGGGCAGCCCTGTTGCTCCATGTTCATCCGGATAGCGTGAACCGAGGCGAGAATTTGCGGAGCGACCTCAGGGTAGACCGCTGGGTCCACCTGGCTCAGATTTTCCAGCTGACCTCTGATCGTCGATTCGAGGATGGCGCAGGCTTCCAGGTCGGGTTGTGCCGTCGCTGTACCGCCAGCGACGCCGATCAAGCCCACAGCCATTATTGCGCTCACACCGAGAGAAACCGCGCGACCTCGCATCAACGTATCCTCACCTAGTCGAAAATCTGCCACATGATTCGTACACGACAACCAGTCATGCGCGCAGTCGATCAAAGGGGGGACACAAAAGACGTTCCCCTGATGTGTTCGATAGCGGCCTCACGGTCGGCGACGACGTACTCAAGCCCATCTCCGCACACCTGCTCAGCGAGACGGCAGGACCAGCCAGTCGCAGCGCCATTGCTGCGCCCTCGCCGACGAACACACCCGCCTGGCCCGACCCGAACGGGCCGCACCCAGGCCACCGCCGCCACCGGAACCGGCCCCCGCACCCACGACGCGGCGCCGGCCGAACCGCCGCTCGTGCGCACCGCGCCGCCAGCTGCAGCACCGGCAGCCGTGCGCGGCCGCAGCCGGGACCCGCCGAAGCACGGGGACGCAAGCTCGCTCGCGACGCCGCCTGGGCAGCCGCAGCCGCCCGGACCGAGGAACGGCTGCGCGAACTCCGTCCGCACCGCACTGGGAATGAAGTAACCACCCGATCGCCCGCCGCATAACCACTTAGTAGCTGTGCTAGACCTGCCGACCGGGAGTTGAGCGCCCCCGGCTCTCTGAGAGGTCTGCCCCTGCGGCGAGCAGCCGGGGCCCGGGGCAGGCGCCCCGATGCAGCCGCCAG